>JAIOPW010000156.1 GCA_021413665.1 Rhodocyclales bacterium
ATATAAGGCCGCTTCAACAAGCTATGTTCGCGTATTTTATAGTTTATTTTCTCTCCACGCAAATCGCTCTCAACGCGCAGACCGGCTTCGCGCAGCATTTTCGCCACATTTTCGGCGTAATCCGTCTGCGCTTCGGAGATATTCATGACCACCACCTGCACCGGCGCCAGCCACAGCGGGAAGGCGCCGGCATGGTTTTCAACCAGAATACCGATGAATCGCTCCAGCGAACCGAGGATCGCCCGATGCAGCATCACCGGCGTATGACGGCTGTTGTCCTCGCCGACATATTCGGCATCGAGGCGCCCGGGCATCGAGAAGTCGACCTGCACCGTACCGCATTGCCAGGAGCGACCGATGGCGTCCTTGATGTGGAATTCGATCTTGGGTCCGTAAAAAGCGCCTTCGCCGGGAAGTTCGTCCCAGGCCAAGCCGCTCGCCGTCAGCGCCGCGCGCAACGCCCCCTCTGCCTTGTCCCACAGATCATCCTCACCCACCCGTCCGTCGGGGCGCAGGGCGAGCTTGACGGCAACATCGTGGAAGCCGAAGTCGGCATACACCTTGCGCAACAGGTCATTGAAGGCCGTGACCTCGGACTGAATCTGGTCTTCGGTACAAAAAATGTGGCCATCGTCCTGGGTGAAGGCGCGCACGCGCATCACGCCGTGCAGCGCACCCGAGGGTTCGTTGCAGTGGCAGGAACCGAACTCGCCGTAACGTAGCGGCAGCTCGCGATAGGAACGCACGTCGGTATTGAAAATCTGCACATGGCCCGGGCAATTCATCGGCTTCACCGCGTAATCGCGGTTCTCCGAATCGGTGGTGAACATGTTGTGCTTGAAATGCTCCCAGTGGCCGGAGCGCTCCCATAGCGTCCGATCGAGGATCTGCGGGCAGCGCACTTCCTGATAGCCATTGTCGCGATAGACGCGGCGCATGTATTGCTCCACCTCCTGCCACACGGTCCAGCCGTGCGGATGCCAGAACACCATGCCGGGCGCTTCTTCCTGCAAGTGGAAGAGATCGAGCTGCCGGCCGAGCTTGCGATGATCGCGCTTCTCGGCTTCCTCCAGCATGTGCAGATACGCTTCCAGTTCGTCCTTCTTCGCCCAGGCGGTGCCGTAGATGCGCTGCAGCTGCTCGTTCTTCTGGTCGCCGCGCCAGTAGGCGCCGGCCACCTTCATCAGCTTGAAGACCTTGAGTTTTCCGGTGGACGGCACGTGCGGGCCACGGCAAAGGTCAATGAAATCGCCCTCGCGATAGAGCGATACATCCTCGCCCTGCGGGATCGCCGCGATCAGTTCAGCCTTGTAGTGCTCGCCGATGGACTTGAAGAAGTCCACCGCCTTGTCGCGCGACCAGACCTCGCGCGTGACCGGGAAATCCTTCTTCGCCAACTCGCCCATGCGCTTTTCGATGGCCGCCAGGTCTTCCGGCGTAAATGGTCGCTTGTACGCAAAGTCGTAGTAGAAGCCGTTTTCAATCACCGGACCGATGGTCACCTGCGCTTCGGGGAACAGTTCCTTGACCGCGTAGGCCAGCAGATGCGAGGTCGAGTGGCGCAGTATGTCGAGGCCGTCGGCATCTTTTTCGGTGACGATGGCAACTTGGGCGTCACGCTCGATCAGGAATGAGGCATCGACCAGCACGCCATCGACGCGACCGGCCAACGCTGCCTTGGCCAGACCGGCGCCGATCGAGGCCGCGACTTCGGCAACCGTCAGCGCTTGCGGGTATTCGCGTTTCGATCCATCAGGCAGGGTGATCACCGGCATTTATCTTGCTCCAGAAAAGCAACAGGGCGCACGGTTCACGCGGGAATCACGCGGTGCGCCCTGCACATCAATTTGGCGAAATTTTATCACAGCGGCTGATTGCCTTACGGCATCATTCCGCTCTCGACACAAGAGGAGGCAAGCTATGGATATCGACGGCTTCATGGAAAACTACAAGCGCGCCTGGGAAACCAGCGACGAAAACCTGCTGGCATCGCTGTTCACACCTGACGGCACCTATCGCAACACACCCTTCGCCGTCCAGCAGGGACACGAGGCGATCAAGCAGTACTGGCAGCGCACCAAGCTGCAAACCGACATCAAGCTCACCTACGAAGTGTTGCAGCGTCACGCCAGCGGAGGCATCGCCCACTGGCACACCACCTATCAGGTGACCTCGGAAGACATGTTCAAGATGTGGGCCGCATCGACCGGCACCAATATGCTGGCGCGCCAGCCCGGCGACCCGCTGCCGCGCCTGGCGCTCGATGGCATCGCCGTCGTCGAATTCGACCAGGGCGGCCTGTGCCGCGAATTGCGCCTCTGGTGGCATAGCCGGATCGACGACTGATGAGCTTGCGGCCCGGGCACGGTGCCCGGGCCGGGAGATGCGCTCAGCTTCCAGCCGCTGCGGCCGTTTCCGATCCCTGGCGGCCCCGCATCGCTTCCGCCATCGAAATGTTCGGCCGATGGATGTAGAAGCCCTGCGCCAGATCGATGCCTTGCGCCACGACC
>JAIOPW010000356.1 GCA_021413665.1 Rhodocyclales bacterium
CGCTTTCCGCCGGAGCCCAACGGCTACCTGCACTTCGGCCACGCCAAATCGATCTGCCTGAATTTCGGCCTCGCCCAGGACTATGCCGGCGCCTGCCACCTGCGCTTCGACGACACCAATCCGGAGAAGGAAGAGCAGGAGTACGTCGACTCCATCATCGACGCCGTGCGCTGGCTCGGCTTCGACTGGCGGGAAAACCAGTACCTGGCCTCAGACTACTTTCAGTGGATGTACGACTTCGCGGAAAAACTGATCGAGGCCGGCCATGCCTATGTCGATTCGCAGACGGCGGACGAATTGCGCGCCAGCCGCGGCACGCTGACCGAAGCCGGAAAGAATTCACCCTACCGCGACCGCTCTCCGGCCGAGAACCTGGCCCTGTTCCGCGCCATGCGCGCCGGCGAGTTTCCGGATGGCGCCCACATCCTGCGCGCCAAGGTTGACATGGCCTCGGGCAACATCAATCTGCGCGACCCGGCCATTTACCGCATCCGCAAGGCCACCCACCACAACACTGGCGATGCCTGGTGCATCTACCCGATGTACACCTATGCCCACCCGATCGAGGATGCGCTGGAGAACATCACCCACTCCATCTGCACCCTGGAATTCGAGGACCAGCGTCCGTTCTACGACTGGCTGCTGGCGCGCCTCGCGGAACTCGGCTGCGTCAACACGCCGCTGCCACAGCAGATCGAATTCGCCCGCCTCAACCTTTCCTACGTCGTGCTTTCCAAGCGCAAGCTGATCCAGCTGGTCGAGGACAGGCATGTCGATGGCTGGGACGATCCGCGCCTGCCGACCCTGGTCGGCGCGCGCCGTCGCGGCTTCACGCCGGAAGCCTTTCGCCGTTTCAGCGAGATGATCGGCGTCACCAAGTCCGACTCGTGGATCGACATCAGCGTGCTGGAGGAATGCCAGCGCGAGTACCTCAACGAAACCGCGCCGCGCCGCATCGCCGTGCTCGACCCGGTGAAGCTCGTCATCGACAACTACCCCGAAGGGCAGGAAGAGGAATGCCTGGCCCCCAACCATCCGCAGAAGCCCGAATGGGGCAAGCGGCCGATGCCCTTCTCGAAGGAGCTCTGGATCGAGCGCGAGGACTTCATGGAAGTGCCTTCCAAGGGCTATTTCCGCCTCTTCCCCGGCAATACCGTGCGCCTGCGCTACGGCTTCGTCGTCAAATGCATCGGCTGCGACAAGGATGCCGAGGGCAAGGTCATCGCGGTGCATTGCCAGTATCAGGCCGACTCGAAATCCGGCACGCCGGGATCGGACAACTACAAGGTCAAGGGCAACATCCACTGGGTCTCGGCAAAACATGCCTATGCCGCCGAGGTGAGGCTGTATGACCGCCTGTTCGCCGTAGAGGCGCCGGGTGAGGGCGGAGTCGATTTCATTGCCGACCTCAACCCGAACTCAAAAGTCGTCGTCACCGCACAACTGGAAGCGGCATTGAAAGATGCGGCGGCCGAAGATCGCTTCCAGTTCGAGCGCCACGGCTATTTCGTCGCCGACCGCATCGATTCAAGGCCTGGCGTACCGGTATTCAATCGCGCCGTAACGCTGAAGGATTCGTGGGCCAAAGGGAAGTGATTCCCGGCGGAACGCAGTCTGTGGCAACGGTGGGCGAAGCGCGGTCTTCTTGCATCATTCTCGAAGGAGTTTTCCATGCGTAGATTTTTCTTGTTCGTACTTCTGGTCAGCGCCAGTCTCGCCACGACAGCCCACGCCATGAAACCCGGCCTGTGGGAAATCACGACCCAGATGAGCGGCGGAGGCATGCCGGCGATGCCGGCCATGTCGGACGCCCAGCGCAAGCAGATGGAGGCCATGGGCATCAAGATGCCGGGTGCGGCAGGAGGGCCGATGCTGGTCACGGTCAAGCACTGCGTCACCAAAGAACAGGCGGAGAAGCGCCAGCCGCCACAGTCCGACGAAGACCGCCGCCAGCGTTGCGAACAGAAGGACGTCAAGACTTCGGGCAGCACGGTGACGTGGCGGATCGAATGCAGCGGCGAGCAGAAAATGACCGGCACCGGCTCGATCACCTACCAGGGCGAGGAAAGCTACAAGGGCGAATCCACGTTCAACATGCAGGATGCCAGGCGCGGTCCGGTCACCATGAAGCAGAACTACTCGGGCAAGTGGCTGGCGTCGGCCTGCAAGTAGGCGCCTAGTCGAGGTCGATCAGCAGACGGAACTCGGCGGCCGGCATCGGCCGGCCGAAATGGTAGCCCTGCACCAGATCGCAGTTCATGGCCCTCAATTCGACCGCCACGGCCTCGGTTTCGACGCCCTCGGCCAGGACGTGGAGACCGAGGCTCCTGGCCATCTGGATCACGGCGCGAACGATCGCCGCATCATCCTGATCCGTGACAATGTCGCGGACAAAGGGCTGGTCGATCTTGAGCTTGTCCACAGCGAAGCGCTTGAGGTAGGCGAGGCTCGAATAGCCGGTGCCGAAGTCGTCGATCGCCAGCTTTACGCCGAGTCCCTGCAGGCGCCTGATGGTCGCCAGCACCTGCTCGGCGCCGTCGATCAGGATGGACTCGGTGAGTTCCAGTTCGAGCGCGGGCGGTGGCGCGCCGGAGGCAGCCAGTGCGCGCAGCACCGTTTCTTCGACATCGCCACGGCGAAACTGGATGGGGGAAATGTTCACCGCCATCGAAAGCCACGGTGCGCCGATCGCATGCCAGTGCGCCAGCTCGCGGCAAGCTTCATGCAACACCCACTCGCCCAGCGGCACGATGAGGCCGCTGTGTTCCGCCGCGGGGATGAACCGGCCCGGAGCGACCAGTCCCTGCTCTGGACTTTGCCAGCGAACCAGCGCCTCGCCGCCGAGGATGCGGCCGCTCTTCAGGTCGACCAGCGGCTGGTAGTAAAGCACGAACTCGTTGCGCTCCAGGGCGCGGCGCAGGCGGCTGTGCAGGTCCAGCCGCTCCTGGGCATCGGCATTCATGCGCCCGGTGTAGAAGCGGAAGGCATTGCGCCCGGATTCCTTGGCGTGGTACATGGCCGTATCGGCCTTCTTCAGCAGTTCATCGAAGCCGGTGCCGTCCTCCGGGTATACCGCAATGCCCACCGAGGCGGAAATCGTCGCCTCGTGGGCCTCGATATGGAACGGCTCGCACAGCGCCGCCATGATCTTGCCGGCAATCTGGGCCGGCACTTCGGAATTCTGCAGATCGGTCAGGACCACGAGGAATTCATCGCCGCCGTGGCGACTGATGGTGTCCGAGTCGCGGACGCAGGCCAGCAGGCGCTGCGCCGCATCGCGCAACAGGGTATCGCCCGCCGGATGGCCGAAGGAATCGTTCACCGCCTTGAAACGATCGAGGTCGACAAACAACAGCGCCACCTTGTTGCCGCTGCGCTCGGCGTGCACCATGGCCTGCTGCATGCGGTCCTTCAGCAGCAGACGGTTGGGCAGGCCGGTCAACGGGTCGTGGTGGGCAAGAAAGGCGATTTTGGCCTCGGCCGCCTTGCGTTCGCTGATGTCGGAGAAGATCCCGACCAGATGCGTGATCCTGCCGTCCGCGTCGCGTACCGATGACACGCTCAGCCATTCGGGAAATATCTCGCCGTTACGGCGCCGATTCCATATTTCTCCGTTCCAGTACCCGGTTTCGAGGACGCTTCGCCACATCTCGCTGAAGAACTCGCGACTGTGCCTGCCGGAGGCGAGCAGACTCGCATTGCGGCCGGTGACATCGGCGGCGACGTAGCCGGTAACTCTCGAAAACGCCTGATTCACCGAAATGATGCGGCCTTCGGCATCGGTGATCATGATCGCCTCGCCGCTGCTTTCAAACACCGCGGCCGCCAGCCGCAGCTCCTCCTCGGCGCGACGCTGTTGGGTGTTGTCGCGGGTGGTGCCCTCGACACCGACGACATTGCCCGCTGCGTCGCGAATGAAGTGCGCCGTGGTGCGCACCCATATTTCGCGGCCATCCCTGTGCCGCAGACGCGACTCGCCGCCGACGATATGACCGCCATTGGCCTGCATGCGGGCAAGAAACGTTTCACGGTCGGCCTGCGAAAAATAGGAATCGGCAAGCTTGCGCCCAAGCATCTCCTCCGCTGTATACCCGAGTAACTGTTCGACCGAACGCGAGGCACGGGTGATGATGCCGCTGCTATCGGTCCGGTAGTAGGTGTCCTGCAAGTCATCGAGGATGCCCCGCAGGTCGCGCTCGGATTCCGCGACAGCGCGCTGCGCTTCGAGAATTGGCGTAAGGTCGGTGACGAAGCCGAAGGCACCGGTGACCTCGCCCTTCTCGTTGCGGTGGGTCGAGTTGTTGAGCAGAATCGGGAAGGTGCTGCCATCCTTGCGGCGAGCGACCAGTTGATAGCGGCGGCGATCGGTGGTCTCGATGCGCTGCATCTGCGCAATCAGTTCGGCACGGCTTTCCTCGGTGACGAAGTCGAGCGGGGTTTTGCCGATCCATTCCGCGCGCGGAATGCCGAACAGGTCGCACAAGGTGTCATTGACCTCGATGACGCGGCGCTGGGCGTCGATGGCGAAATAGCCATCAACGGCGCTGTCGATGACATGCCGGTAATAGCGCTCGCCCTCGCGCTGCGCGGCTTCCATCCTGCGCCTGTCGGCGGTGTCGCGAAAAATCGCCACATGCAGCAAGCGTTCGCCGTCCTGTACCCGGTAGACGCGAACCTCGACCGGCAACAGGGTCCCGTCCTGGCAGCGGAAACTGGTATCGACCACCCGCACCTTCCCGGTCAGGGTTGCGGCACTGGCGCGCCAGGCGGCGGCGTCGGCAAAACTGGTGGAGATGTCCCAAACGTGCCGGCCAAGGATTTCCGCGCGCGAAAACCCCAACATCTCTCGCGCGCATTCGTTGACTTCGAGGTAGGCACCGGTAGCCGAGTCCACCACAACGACACCATCGCCCAGACGGTCAAGCACCCCACCGAGCGTCTTGTGCCGGTCGAATTCCACATCGGAGGCCGGATTGTCTTGGGGAAACGCGTTCATCCGATCAAAGCAAAAGTGTGAGAATCGGGATCAGGATAGCAGCAATGGTGGCGTTTTCCCTGGTCTGGCGACGTCGCCGTGTCCGGATTGATTGCGTCATCGCTTGCCATCGACCCGCGTCTGCCGTATTTTTTGCCCATCGCACCTTGAGAAGGCCCATGAGTACCTCCATCGCTGGCTACAGCCACATTGCCGACCGCGAGCTGCTGTTGGAGTTTCGTAACGCCCTGAACGACCAGGTAACGACGCTGGAACGCCAGGTCGCCAACCTGCGCCGCGAACCCGGCGACCGGGATTCCGTGGCGACACTGTTCCGCGCCTTGCACACGATCAAGGGCGATGCCTCGATCTGCCGCTTCGAACTCGGCGTCAGGATCACCCATCCCATCGAGAGCCTTCTGGTGCGGCTGCGCGAAGGCAAGCTGGTCTTCTCGGCGCTGCTGGCCGAAGCGATCCTGCTCGCGCTCGATCGTCTGGAACTGGCCGTCGACGCGCTGCTGGCGGGGCGCTCGATCGACTCGCTGCGACTGGCCGAGCTGATCGACGGACTCGATGGGCTGAGCACGACCGAAAACGCCGGGCTCGACGCGTCCTCGATCGATCTGATCGAGGCCGTCACCGGTTTCCGCCCGGCCGGTGCCGCGGCGAAACTCACGCCCAAGGCGACCGCCCGGAGGCAAGACAATGCCGACGACCTGCGCTTTTTCCAGCGCCTCGCACTGCAACTGGAAACCTACTCGCCGCTGTTCAAGGGACGCAGCGGCCGCCTGCTGCGACTGGCGCTGGAAACCAACGCCCGTGCCGGCAAACCGGTGGACGTCGCCCAACTCGAGGCGGCCGTCTATCTGCACGACATCGGGATGATGTTCCTGCCGGAATCCATCTGGCTCAAGGTGGGTCCGCTCACCGACGCCGAGCGCCGCGTCATGCACGAGCATCCCTCGTTCGCCGCCGGGCTTGCCGAACGCATGGCTGGCTGGCAGGAAGCCGCCACCATGATCGCCCAGCATCACGAAATGGTTGACGGCCAGGGCTATCCGCAAGGGCTCGCGGAAGACCAGATCGTTCCCGGGGCCAGGATTCTTGCCATTGTCGATGCCTTCGAGGCGGTGACGCTGAAGCACAGCCATCGCGGCCAGGGGCGTTCGCTGCTGCGCGCGGTGGCCGAGATCAATGCCAGCGACCGGCAGTTTTCCGCCGAGTGGATCGGGCACTTCAACCAGGTGATACGCGGCATGGTCGAGGCCTGACGCCGGCCCGATATAATCCGCGGGTCCCCTATTCCATCCGCTGCGAGCCCCCATGCGCCACATGACCCTCTCCCGCTTCCTCATCGAGGAGCAACGCGACAAGAACGTCATTTCCTCCGATCTGCGCCTGCTGGTTGAAGTCGTCTCGCGCGCCTGCAAGGCGATTTCCATGCAAGGCGATTTCCATCGCCATCGGCAAGGGCAGCCTGGCCGGTGTGCTGGGCAGCGCCGGCAGCGACAACGTACAAGGCGAGGTGCAGAAGAAACTCGACGTGATTTCCAACGAAATCCTGCTCGACGCCAACGAATGGGGCGGCCACCTGGCCGGCATGGCCTCCGAGGAAATGGAGCTGCCGCATTCCATCCCCAATCGCTACCCGAAGGGCGAGTATCTGTTGCTGTTCGATCCGCTCGACGGCTCATCGAACATCGACGTGAATGTTTCGGTCGGTACAATATTTTCCGTGCTGCGCTGCCCCGAGGGCATGGACCCGACCGAGCAGGCCTTCCTGCAACCGGGCGTGAGGCAGGTCTGCGCCGGCTATGCCGTGTACGGGCCGACGACCTTGCTGGTTCTGACTCTCGGCGACGGCGTCAATGTCTTCACCCTCGACCGCGAGTTCGGCCGCTTCGTCCTGACCCAGGACAATGTGAAGATTCCTGAAGAAACGCGCGAGTTCGCCATCAATGCCTCGAATTCGCGCTACTGGGATGCCCCGGTCAGGCGTTATGTCGACGAACTGCTGGCGGGCAAGGACGGTCCGCGCGGTCAGGACTTCAACATGCGCTGGGTGGCCTCGATGGTGGCCGACGTGCATCGCATCCTCAGCCGCGGCGGTATTTTCATGTACCCGATCGACAGCAAGACGCGCGCCCAGGGCGGCAAGCTGCGCCTGATGTACGAAGCCAATCCCATGGCCTTCATCGTGGAACAGGCGGGAGGCGCGGCCACGGACGGACGGCGGCGCGTCCTCGACATCCAGCCGGAAAGGCTCCATCAACGGGTACCGGTAATTCTCGGCTCGAAGCAGGAAGTCGAGCGGCTTACGCGCTACCACATTGAATAAGCGATAGCCCGCCGGACACGACGCGGGCGGGCGTCAGTCCTGCTGACCGTAGCTGGAAAACTTTTCCAGCACCCGGGCCATTTCGGCGGCGGTCAACAACTTCGGCGCACCGAGTTGCAGCACTCGCCAGTACTGCTCGCACAGGGTTTCCAGTTCCACCGCCAGGGCCAGGGCGTGATCAACATCGCGACCGAACACCACCATGCCGTGATGGGCCATCAGACAGCCGCAACGGTTTTCCAGCGCACCGACTATCGCGTCCGAAAGTTCCTGCGTGCCGAAGGTGGCGTAGCTCGCGCAACGCACATCAACGCCGCCGAAGCGAGCCACCATGTAGTGGAAAGCTGGAATACCCTGCTCCTGGCAAGCAAGCGCGGTGGCGAAGGGAGAATGGGCATGCACCACGGCGCCGGCCTCCGGCCGTGCCGCATAGATGTCGCGATGGAAGCGCCATTCGGATGAGGGCTTGCGTCGACTGACCTTGTTCACCGCACCGTCAGCGCCGACTCTTGCCATGTCCGCGGCAATGCAGGATTCGTAGGCCATGCCGGTCGGCGTGATGACGAAGCCGTCTTCGCAGCGCGCGCTGACGTTGCCGGCACTGCCGCGATTGATGCCGGACGCATTCATCGCCCATGCCGTGGCAAGGACCCTTGCGGCAAGTTCTGTGGTTGTATCTTTCATGTTCGCCACTGGCCCAGAGCGTTGGCGAGGGCCACACCACGCTCGGAAACGATGCCACTGATGAGCGCGGCCGGCGTGACGTCGAAGGCCGGATTGGCAACCGGCGTATCGCCGGCGCCGAGTTCGTCGGCGGCGCGCTCCTCGATCGGAATCGACGCACCCGACGAACAGGCGAAATCGATGGTCGACAACGGCGCGGCGACGTAGAAGGGCACGTCATTGGCGCGCGCCGCGAGCGCCTTGAGATAGGTGCCGACCTTGTTCGCCGTGTCGCCATTGGCGGCAATGCGGTCGGCGCCGACGATCACCAGGTCGACCCGGCCGCGCATCATCAGCAGGCCGGCGGCATTGTCGGCGATCAACGTATGGGGCACCCCCGCTTCGCGCAATTCCCAGGCGGTGAGCAGGCCCTGGTTGCGTGGACGCGTCTCCGAAACCCACACATGTACCGGCAAACCAGCGGCATGGGCGGCATAGACCGGCGCAATGGCCGTACCGTGCTCAACGGTCGCCAGGCGCCCGGCATTGCAATGCGTCATGACATTCACAATTGCAGGCGCAGCCTGCCTGACATCGTCACCCCCTTTCCCGGAAAGGGGGTCGGGGGGAATGCCCTTCTTGCTGCCACGAAGGGCAGCATGGATTGCCGCTAACAGCGACAATCCATGCTGCCCGATGGCGGCGTTGGCGGCTTTGTCTTCTTCGGCTATCCTGCGGGCTTCGTTCCAGGCGATGTCTCGCCGTGTCGCCGGCGCCGACCCCCGCAGCACGCGACTCATTCGGGCCAGCGCCCAGTGCAGATTCACGGCGGTGGGTCGGGTGGCTTCCAGTGTTTGCATCACTTCGACAAGCCGCGCATCGCTGCCGTCTTCGGCCAACCCGAGCGCCACGCCATAGGCGGCCGTGGCGCCGATCAGCGGCGCGCCGCGCACCTGCATGACGCGGATGGCATGGGCGGCGTCCTCCAGTGAAATCAGTCGCAACATTACCGCCTGCCGCGGCAGGCGCGTCTGGTCGAGGATGAGGATGGCCGCATGGTGGCCGCTTGCGTCCTCTATGAGTGTCGGATTCCGGTCCCGGGTCAACTCAGTTTGCCGTGGCAGTGCTTGTACTTTTTCCCGCTGCCGCAGGGGCAGGGATCGTTGCGGCCGACCTTGGGCGTCTGCCGCTCGACGGGTTGCGCCGCCTTCGGCTCGGCGGTGCCGAGCGCCTCGTCATAGTCGGCGTGGTGGTACTGCACATTCTCCAGCGGAGGCGGCGTTTCCACCGCCTCGATCTGCTCCTCGCTGCGAACTTCAACCGTCAGCAGCAGCTTGGAGACTTCGCTACGCACGGTTTGCAGCAGTCCTTCGAACAGCTCAAAAGCCTCGCGCTTGTATTCCTGCTTCGGATTCTTCTGCGCATAGCCGCGCAGATGAATGCCCTGACGCAGATGATCGAGCGCCGACAGGTGCTCGCGCCAATGGGTGTCAAGGCTCTGCAGCATGACGTTACGCTCAAAGCCGGACCAGGCGGCGGCATCGACATTGGTGGTTTTTTCGGCGTAAGCCGCATCGCCTGCATCCAGCAGGCGTTTCAGGATGTCGTCGTCGCCGAGTTGCGGCTCGGCGGTGATCCATTCACCAACCGGCAGCTTGAGATGGAGTTCCGCCGCCAGCGCGGTTTCCAGGCCGCCGACATCCCACTGTTCCTCGACGCTTTCAGCCGGGATGTAGAGGCGCAAGGTATCGTGGATCTGCCCCTGGCGCATGGCGGTGATGGTCTCGGCGATATCGTCGCTGTCGAGCAGTTCGTTGCGCTGCTGATAGATCACCTTGCGCTGGTCGTTGGATACGTCGTCGTATTCGAGCAGTTGCTTGCGGATGTCGAAGTTGCGCTGTTCGACCTTGCGCTGCGCCGACTCCAGTGAGCGACTCACCAGCGGATGCTCGATGGCCTCGCCCTCGGGCATCTTGAGGCGCACCATGATCGTGTTGAGGCGTTCGCCGGCGAAGATTTTTAGCAGCGGATCATCCAGCGCGAGATAGAAACGCGACGAGCCCGGATCGCCCTGACGCCCGGAACGGCCGCGCAACTGGTTGTCGATGCGGCGCGACTCGTGGCGTTCGGAGCCGATGATGTGCAGGCCGCCGGCGGCCAGCACCTGATCGTGCACCTTCTGCCATTCCGCCTTGAGTGCCGCGGTACGCCTTTCCTTTTCGTCGGCGGCGAGAGCCTCGTCGTCACGGATTGCGGCCGTCGGCTTTTCGATATTGCCGCCGAGCACGATGTCGGTGCCGCGGCCGGCCATATTGGTGGCGATCGTGATCATGCCGGGACGGCCGGCCTCGGCCACGATCTCGGCTTCACGCGCGTGCTGCTTGGCGTTGAGCACCTGAGGCGTGCTTTTCCGGCGCCGTACGATAGATCTGGTCGTTCTCGTCCTTGCGGATCATTGGCCGGTTGGTCGGGATCACGACCGTTTCCAGACCATAGATCTGATGAAACTCGTACGCCTCGGTGTCGGCGGTGCCGGTCATGCCGGCCAGCTTGCCGTACATGCGGAAGTAGTTCTGGAAAGTGATGGATGCAAGGGTCTGGTTTTCGGCCTGGATCGACACACCTTCCTTGGCTTCGACCGCCTG
>JAIOPW010000357.1 GCA_021413665.1 Rhodocyclales bacterium
CTGGTCAAGCAATCGGCGGCGAAGAAGGCTGCCTGAATCGCATGATTGTGCTGGGGCGCATAGTCGCCCCGTTCGGGGTCAATGGCTGGTTGCGGGTGCACCCCTTTGGCGATGACCCCGAAGCCTGGCGGAAAATGCCGCGGTGGTGGCTCTCCGCGGATGTCAATGCTCCAGCCGAAAGCTGGAAAGCGTGCGGTCTAGAAGGGCTCAAGCTGCACGGCGACGGTGTCGTGGCCAAGCTTGCCGGCATCGATGACCGGGATGCATCCGAGGCGCTGGGCAGTTGTTATTTCGGTGCGCCGCGCGAGGCCCTGCCGGCGCCGGTGAAAGATGAATACTACTGGGCTGACCTGGTCGGCCTGGCTGTGGTGAATGAGCAAGACCAGCCTTTGGGTCGCGTCAGGTCCTTGCTTGAGACAGGCGCAAACGAAGTGCTGGTGGTAGCCGACGGAGAACGTGAGCGGTTGGTACCCTTCGTCGAACATGTAGTCAAGGCGGTGAATGTAGCGGGAGGAGTGATCCGCGTCGATTGGGATTCTGACTGGTGAGCCTGCGCTTCGATGTCATCACGCTGTTTCCCGAGATGTTCGCGGCGCTGACGGCATCGGGTATCACCCGGCGTGCACTGGAAAGGGGACTGTGGCAGATCGAATGCTGGAATCCGCGGCAATGGACGCAGGATGTGCATCGGACGGTGGATGACCGGCCTTACGGCGGCGGCCCCGGAATGGTGATGATGGCATCACCGCTGGAACAGGCGATAGCCGCCGCAAAAGTCGGCACCGGCGGTACGGCGAAAGTGATCTGCCTTTCGCCGCAAGGCAGGCGGATCGACCAGCGGCGCGTGGTTGAACTGGCGGCAAGCGACGGCGCGATTCTGCTCTGCGGCCGCTACGAAGGAATCGACGAGCGGCTGATGGAGCGTTGCGTGGATGAGGAATTGTCGCTGGGCGATTTTGTTTTGTCCGGTGGCGAACTGGCGGCGATGGCTTTGATGGATGCCTGCATCAGGCAATTGCCGGGTGCGTTGAATGATGAGGCTTCGGCCATGGAGGATTCCTTTGCCGCCGGCCTGCTGGATTGTCCGCACTACACGCGGCCTGAGATTTACGAAGGACGTGCGGTGCCGGATGTTTTGCTCTCCGGCAACCATGAAAGAATCCGGCGCTGGCGCCTGAAACAGGCGCTGGGACGGACGTGGCAACGACGCCCGGATCTGTTGGAAACGAGGGTGTTGAGTAGTGAAGAGGCCGACCTCCTGGATGAGTTCAGGCGGGAAGGCAATTAGAAACTGCACGCATCAGGACGGCGATTCGTTCCTGCTCTGTGCGCAAGGTTGGCGAGTGTCATTCGCAGCCATAAATGATGGAGAAATGCATGGACCTGATTCAGCAACTTGAAACCGAAGAAATCGCGCGCCTGGGCAAGACCATTCCCCAGTTCGCTCCCGGCGATACCGTGATCGTGAATGTGAATGTGGTCGAAGGCGACCGCAAGCGTGTCCAGGCCTTCGAAGGCGTGGTGATCGCCAAGCGCAATCGCGGCCTCAACTCGAACTTCATCGTGCGCAAGATTTCCTCGGGCGAGGGCGTCGAGCGTACCTTCCAGACCTATTCGCCGCTGATTGCCAGCGTCGAGGTCAAGCGTCGCGGCGATGTTCGTCGCGCCAAGCTTTACTACCTGCGCGATCGTTCCGGCAAGTCGGCACGCATTAAAGAGAAGCTCACACGCAAGGCCTGATCGCCTGCAACGCAAGTACAACGGGCCGCCCGGATTGCTCCGGGCGGCCCGCTTTGCTTTGGTGTCGGCCGCTCAGTAGCGCTTCTTGTTGCACTCGATCAGCGCGTAGGCCGAGTGGTTGTGGATGGACTCGAAGTTTTCGCTCTCGACCACGTAGGCGTCGATGCGCGGGTCGGCGTTGAGGGCGCCGGCAACGTCGCGCACGAGGTCCTCGACGAACTTCGGGTTGTCGTAGGCGCGTTCCGTGACGTACTTCTCGTCAGGGCGCTTGAGCAGGCCGTAGAGTTCGCAGGAGGCCTGGGTCTCGGCCATGCGCACGATGTCTTCGATCCACACCAACTGGTTGGTGGTGGCGGTGATCGTCACGTGCGAGCGCTGGTTGTGTGCGCCGCGCTCCGAAATCTTCTTCGAGCAGGGACACAGGCTGGTGACAGGGACGATGACCTTGATGGTCTGCCGGTAACGGCCACCTTCGACGATCTCGCCGATGAAGGTCACTTCGTAGTCCATCAGGCTCTTGACCCCGGAGACCGGCGCAATCTTGTTGATGAAGTAGGGAAAGCTCATTTCGAGGTGGCCGGTCGCCGCCTCGAGGCGCGCGACCATTTCCCGCAGCATGGTCTCGAAGCTCTCCACCGAGATCTCCTCGTCGTGGGAGTTCAGGATTTCGACAAAGCGCGACATGTGGGTGCCCTTGAAGTTATGGGGCAAGCCGACATACATGTTGAAGGTGGCGATGGTGTGACGCACGCCACCGCTCTTGTCCAGCACCTTGAAAGGATGGCGGATGTCCTTGATGCCGACTTTGTTGATCGGCAACTGGCGCGAATCGGCACTGTTCTGGACGTCTGCGATGACGGTTTTCTCGGGTGGAGCCATGGGATCCCTGCAATTCATGTCGGTTCTCGATGGTGGGGTGATGATTCGGTACCCACTATACCAGTATCCGACGGATTTACTCAACTATTATTTGCGGCACCAAGTTTCTCGTTCACGCTGCGTACGATCCCGGTATCGTCGAGGCCGGCTTCCACCAGCAACAGGGCTGAGTCGCCGTGGTCGATGAAGCGGTCCGGCAAGCCTAGGCGCAACAGCCTAGTGTTCAGGCCCGCCGCCTCCAGGGCGCGGGCGACTTCCGCACCGGCGCCACCGATCAAGGCGTTTTCCTCGATGCTCACCAGCAGCTCGTGGCTTTCCGCGAGTTGGCGGATCAGCCCGGCATCGATGGGCTTGACGAAGCGCATGTTGGCCACGGTGGCATCGAGCGCTTCGCCCGCCTTGAGCGCCGGTGCCAGCATGGCGCCAAAGGCCAGGAGTGCCACGCGCCGGCCCTGCCGCCGTACTTCGCCCCGACCCAGGGCCAGAGTGCCGAACCCGGGTTCGATTGCCGCCCCAGGGCCGCTACCGCGCGGGTAGCGTACGGCACTGGGGCCATCGAGCGTGAGTGCGGTGGAAAGCATCTTGCGACATTCGTTCTCGTCGCTCGGTGCCATCACTACCATGTTCGGGATGCAGCTCAGGTAGGAAAGGTCGAAGGCGCCGTTATGCGTTGCGCCGTCAGCGCCGACCAGTCCGCCGAGATCTATGGCGAACACCACCGGCAGGTTCTGCAGTGCGATGTCGTGGATCAGCTGGTCGTAGGCGCGCTGGAGAAAGGTCGAATAGATCGCCACTACCGGGCGCATGCCCTCGCAGGCCAGGCCGCCGGCGAAGGTCACAGCGTGCTGCTCGGCGATGCCGACATCGAAGTAGCGTTGGGGGAACTCGTTGGCGAAGCGCACCATGCCGGAGCCTTCGCGCATGGCAGGTGTGATGCCGACCAGTCGCGGGTCAGCCTGTGCCTGATCGCATAGCCAGTCGCCAAATACCTGCGTGTAGGTCAGCCGGCCGGAGCCCTTGGCCTGCTCGATGCCGTTCGCGGCATCGAACTTTCCGACGCCGTGGTAGAGGATGGGGTCGGCTTCGGCAAGTTTGTAGCCCTGTCCCTTTCTGGTGATGACATGGAGGAATTGCGGGCCCTTCAGCTTGCGCAGGTTTTGCAGGGTCGGAATCAGTGCATCGAGGTCATGGCCGTCAATGGGGCCGATGTAGTTGAAACCGAGTTCTTCGAACAGCGTGCCCGGCGAAATCATGCCCTTGACGTGCTCCTCGACCCGATTGGCAAACTGCAGCACATTGGGCATCGAGGCGAGCACCTTTTCGCCGGCCCGGCGGGCGGCATTGAAGGTGCCCCCGGACAGAAGGCGCGCCAGATACTTGTTGAGCGCACCCACCGGAGGCGAGATCGACATGTCATTGTCGTTAAGGATCACCAGCAGGTTGGCATCCATTACACCGGCGTTGTTGAGGGCCTCGAAGGCCTGCCCGGCCGACATTGCACCGTCGCCGATGATGGCGGCCACGCGACGCTCCTCGCCCCTGTTCCGGGCGGCAACCGCCATGCCCAGCGCGGCCGAGATCGACGTCGATGAATGGCCGACGCCGAAGGTGTCGTACTTGCTCTCTATGCGGCGCGGAAAGCCGGAAACGCCATCCTTCATGCGCAGGCGCTCCATCCCCGGGCGCCTTCCGGTCAATGCCTTGTGCGGATAGGTCTGGTGTCCGACGTCCCAGACCAGGCGATCCTCCGGCGTGTCAAACACGTAATGCAGCGCGACCGTGAGTTCCACCGTGCCGAGGTTGGAGGACAGATGTCCCCCGGTTTTTGATACCGACTCCAGAAGGAAGGCTCGCAGTTCGTCCGCCACCTGGGGCAGTTGGTCACGTTCCAGCGCGCGCAGATCGGTCGGGGAAGTGATTTTGTCGAGCAGTGGATGGTTCATCAGAAAGTTCGCTCGACGATGAAGTCGGCAAGTTCGTGCAGGCGCGAGGCAGTCTCGCCAAAAGGGGTCAATGCCGTATGGGCATCCTGTCGCAGTTTTCCCGCCATCACCTTGGCTTCGCTCAAACCGAGGATATTGACATAGGTCGGCTTGTTTTGCGCGGCATCCTTGCCTGCTGTCTTGCCCAGCGTCGCGGTGCTTGCCTCGGTGTCGAGAATATCGTCGACCACCTGGAACAGCAGCCCGATGCGGTTGGCGAACCGTCCGAGATGATCGAGGCCTTCCGGTGTGGCTTCGCCGCAATGGGCACCGAGCAGCACCGCGGAGCGGATAAGCGCGCCGGTCTTGTGAATATGCATGAACTCCAGTTCGCTGATCGTCAGTTGCTGGCCGACGGCGGCCAGGTCGATGGCCTGGCCACCGGCCATGCCGCGGGACCCGGAGGCGGTTGCCAGCAAATGCAGCATGTCGAGTTGTCGCGCAGGGCTTACGCCAGGCAAGCGATTCGATAGTGTCTGGAAAGCTTGTGCTTGTAGCGCGTCGCCCACCAGCAGTGCAGTTGCTTCATCGAACTCGACATGGCAGGTCGGCTTTCCGCGACGCAAAACGTCGTCATCCATGCACGGCAGGTCGTCATGCGCGAGCGAATAGGCGTGGATCAGTTCCACGGCGACCGCTGGCGCGTCCAGCAAGGCGCCGTCCGCGCCAAAGACCGAGCCCGCCGCATGGCACAGCAGGGGGCGGACGCGCTTGCCGCCACCCAGTACGGCGTAGCGCATCGCCTCATGCAAGCGCGAGGGAGCAATTCCGGATGGCGGCAAGGCGGCGTCCAGGGCTGCTTCGGTGCGTTGCTGGATGCCGGACATCCAGGTCGAAAAGTTCATGAGTGTCTCAACCCGCCTTTTCGCTGTCAGCGTCCGGTTGGAAGCCGCGCAATCCGGCGGCGTCGAGAATGCTTACCTGCTGCTCCGCCGCTGTCAGGGTGTCCTGACATTGGCGCAACAGTGCCACGCCGCGCTTGTATGCGTCCAGCGCATCCTGCAAGGGCATTTGGCCCGCTTCCATGGCGACGACGATACCCTCCAGTTCCTTGAGGGCGCTTTCAAACGAAAGAGGTGTCGCGTTTCCTGAATCGGTGTCGGGAGGAGTATTCGAGGTAGTGGCCATGTGTGAAGCCTTGGCCGGAAGCGGTGACCAGCGGCAAGGGAAAAGCGTAAAAATAGCCTAAGGTGCGCCCTCCGGTCAAATTGGCTACAATTGCGCGGCTGGTTTTTCCGCCGGTTTGTCTGTCCTGACGGTCGTTTCCGTCCGTTTCCGGTTTCCGGGTAAACCCTCTTGGAGGTTGGGAATCATGTCTGATGTCGGCTCGCGTACGCTCCTGTCACCCGGGGCGTCGCAGTTTCCGGTTGAGTGGTATTTCGATGAAAAGCTCTTCGAACTGGAGAAAAAGCTGATCTTCGATGCCGGACCGGGCTACGTCGGCCACGAACTGATGGTTCCCGAAGTGCATGACTACCGCTCCCAGGAGTGGAACGACCATGCGCGCCTGGTGACGCACCAGCCGGACGGCTACTACGAGATGTCCAACGTCTGCCGTCACCGGCAGGCCATCATGCTACAGGGGGCCGGCAACGCGAAGAACATCGTCTGCCCGATCCATCGCTGGACCTACGATGCGGGCGGCGACCTGATCGGCGCGCCGCACTTCCCGGCCAATCCCTGCCTGAACCTGGCCAAGCAAAAGCTCGAGAACTGGCAGGGCCTG
>JAIOPW010000157.1 GCA_021413665.1 Rhodocyclales bacterium
CATCACCCGCAATTACGTGCCCCAGCTGGTCGAGCAAAAGGCCCGCAACGCCGTCCGCCTGGGCCAGACCAGCCTGCGCAATGAAGAGCGTCCGGTGGCGGTGCTGTTCTGCGACATCGTCGGCTTTACCTCCTACGTCGAACTCAACGCCGGCAGCGAGTCCACCATCGACACGCTGAACACGATCCTTCGCCGCGTATCGGCTTCGGTCAAGCGCAACCACGGCTTCATCGACAAGTTCATGGGGGATTGCGCCATGGCGATTTTCGACGAGCCCTCGAACGCCTTGCTGGCCGCCATCGACATGCAGAGCCATTCCGAGGACATCAACACGCTGCGTTCGCGGGCCGGTCAGCAAACCTTGAAACTGCGGATCGGAATCCACTGGGGCGACGTCGTCATCGGCAATGTCGGTACCGCCGAACGGCTGGACTGGACCGCGCTCGGCGATGTGGTCATCACCGCCTCGCGCATCGAGAAGTCCTTCGAGCCGGGCTCGGTCCTCATCAGCCAGGCGGTGCGCGAAACGGTTGAATGCGAGCGTCCCGGTCAGTTCCGCTTCCACCCGGTGTTCGGCATAAAGGTCAAAGGCAAGCTCGACGAACTGGCCGTGTGCCACGTGGACATCAGGGTAAACACGTCCTGGTTCGACAGGCCGGGAAATTGCTCATGGAGCGCGCGGTAAGCCAGGTGCTCGTGGGTCTGGCCGCCCCAGTTGTTGGCCGGGTCGAAAAAGGGCTTCAGCACCTCATAGGCGTCGACAAAGATCGTCCGCACCTGCGGATTGGCACGGCGCTCGACGCCGGTGACGGAATCGGTCATGTTCTTCTGCTTCCCTGAATATTCGCAGCGCCTATTTTAAGCCCATGGGACTCGTTTGCCGACGCAGCAAGCGACGTTGCACCTTGCCGGTGGTGGTCATCGGCAGGGCGTCGATGAACTCGATGATCTTTGGATATTCATAGGGCGCCAGGAACTGGCGCACATGTTGTTGCAGGGATGCTTCGAGTTCGACCGAGGGATTTTCTCCCGCTTGCAGCACGATGAAGGCCTTGACCACGGTGCCACGTACCGGGTCCGGTTCGCCGATCACCGCCGCATTGGCCACCGCCGGATGCTTGACCAGGCAGTTCTCGATCTCGCCCGGGCCGATGCGATAACCGGCGCTCTTGAACATGTCGTCGCTGCGCCCCTGGTACCAGAGCACGCCGTCTTCGTCCTGCTTCGCCAGGTCGCCGGTGCGGCCCCATGCCTGCGCATCGGCTATGCCGCCGCCGAAGAATTTTTCCGCGGTAGCCTGTGGGTTCTGCCAGTAGCCGAGCATGAACACCGGGTCCATGATGCCATCGCAACTGCGCCGCACGCAGACTTCACCGAGTTCGCCGGGCGCCACCGGCTGGCCGGCGTCATCGAGTACGGCCAGTTGGTGGCCCGGATAGCCGCGCCCCATGGCCCCGGGTTTGGGCGGCGTCACCGTGGCGCAGTTGCCGACGATGTAGTTGATTTCGGTCTGGCCGTACATCTCGTTCACCGTCACGCCCAGCGCCTCCCGCGCCCAGTGGCAGACGGTCTCGCCGACGGTCTCGCCGGCGCTCATGATGCTGCGCAGCGCGAGATCGTATTTCTCCTGTGGCCGCGGCACGGCCTTCATCATCATTTTCAGCGCGGTGGGGAACAGGAAGCTGTTGCGTACACCGTACTTTTCCATCAGCCAGAAGGCCTTCTCCGGATCGAAGCGGCCGCGATAGCCCAGCAGCGGCTGGCCGAAATTCCAGCTCGGCAACAGGGCATCGAACAGGCCACCGGTCCACGCCCAGTCGGCCGGCGACCAGAACATGTCGCCGCGCTGCGGATAGAAATCGTGCGAACAAACAAAGCCCGGCAG
>JAIOPW010000266.1 GCA_021413665.1 Rhodocyclales bacterium
AACATCAGCTCATCGTTCGGTGTCGGCACAAGGTCGGCACGAAACTGCAGGCGCGATACATGACTATCGTCGTAGACCCGCTCGAAACCATGGTCAACGCGGCGCGAGGCGGTGATACGGAAACTGGCCTTTTCATCGCCCCAGCCGACTCGCGCGACATTGTCCTCGACGCCCCTGTCGCCCATTGTCGCCGAAACCATTGCGCCATGAGTGTCTGCGGCATTCCGCGTAACGATGTTTACGACGCCGAGGAACGCGTTGGCGCCGTAGGAGGCCGAGTTCGAGCCGCGCAACACCTCGATGCGCTCGATATCCTCGAGCACGATGCCTCGCAGTCCCAGATTGGTATCGCCGAACAGCAACGAGGAATACAAAGAGCGGCCATCGACAAATACCTGCATCCGGGACCCATAAGTATCCATCCCCGAGTGATAGCTGGCTTGTGGATTTGCGCCGTTTCGATACGTGAACAGGAAACCCGGCACCAGACGCAGAACCTCGGCGACATCGCGCGCACCGGAGCGGCGGATGGTTTCGGCGTCGATGACCGTCACCGCGCCAGGCGCCTCGTCGAGCGGCTGTGCGAGGCGACTGACGGAAAGGACGACCGGCAGATCGCTGAAGTATTCGTGCTCGGAGATGTCCTGCGCCGCCACCGATGCGCCCAGCCAGGCGAGCGCGGCCGGCAGGGCGCGCAACATCGCACGAATCCGCGCCGCCTTCACCACCCGGTATGAATATGCCGCCATCGTCACCCGATTATAGGTGCGAAGCCGCCTGGAGGCTACCTGCGGCTGACCGCGGCAACGCCGGCGACAACAAGCGCGACGCCTACCATCTGGGCAGTCGAGAAGCCCTCGTTAAGCAGCAGCCAGGCGAAGACGATGGTCAACAACGGCCCGACCATGCCAACCAGCGCCGCCTGCCCGCTGCCGATGCGGCGAATCGCCGCCGACTGGGCGAATACCGGCAGCACGGTGCAAAACAGGCCCATCGCGGCGCCCAGCGCATACACCGGCCAGGGCTGGACCAGCGCCGTCAGCGGCTGCGTCGCCAGGAAGTGGCCGCCGGTGGCCGCCGTCGACACCAGCATGGCCAGTGCGGTGAAGCGCGCCGCGCCAAGTTTGACGATCATGCCGGCGCTACCGGAAAGGTAGAGCGCATAGCTCACCGACGAGGCGAACACGAAGCCGCCGCCGATCCACACCGCTGCCGTATCGTCCGTGAATTGCAGGTCGTGCACGAACGCCGCGGAAATACCGGCATAGCAGAGTGTCAGCGCCACGGCCTCGCGTCGGGATATGGCGCGGCCATGCAGCACCACGCCGAACAGAAGGGTCAACGTCGGATAGGTGAACAGGATCAGGCGCTCCAGGCCCGCCGAGATGTACTTGAGCCCGAGAAAATCGAGGATGCTGGCGCCGTAATAGCCAAGCACTCCCAGCAGCGCAACCGCAAGCCAGTCGCGCCGGCTCAGCGCGGGCGCATTTCTCGACGCGGTGAAGCCCACCCAGAGGAATGCCGGCAGCGCGAATGCCATGCGCAGGAACAGCAGCGTCACCGCATCGACGCCGTAGGGATAGGCCAGCTTGACCAGGATCGCCTTGAAGGAAAAACCGAAGGCGGCGACAACTGCCAGGGCGACTCCCGCGCGATGCGCGGCGCCCGGACCGGCGGCAAAGCTCACCGGCGGCGACCGCCCATGATCGAACCCAGTACGCCGCGCACGATTTCGCGTCCCAGCGAGGAGCCGATCGCACGCACGGTGCTGGATACGGCCGCCTCGACCACCGTCTGCCTGCCGCGCGAGCCGGCACGCGCGCCGCCACCGAGCATGCCGCCGAGCGCATCGCCGATGCCGCCGAAAAAACCATCGCCGGCCGGCTCCGGCGCGGTTGGCGCCGTGCCGCCAGCGCCGACTTCTGGCGGGGCGTTACCGGCGACGCCCCGCGGCTGCGCCGCGCCCTGGAGCTTTTCGTAGG
The DNA here is from genome assembly GCA_021413665.1 of Rhodocyclales bacterium. GTDB lineage: Bacteria > Pseudomonadota > Gammaproteobacteria > Burkholderiales > Rhodocyclaceae > Sulfuritalea. The sequence continues at coordinate 1,983 of JAIOPW010000266.1, forward strand.
CGGATTCGCGATCGAGCAGCTTTTCGTAATGGCCGGCGATCGGCGAAGCGGCAATCGCGGCACGACGTTCCTCGACCGTCAGCGGTCCGATGCGTGACGCCGGCGCCAGCACGAAGCCGCGCTCGACCACGGTGGGTCGGCCCTGTTCGTCGAGGAAGGACACCAGCGCCTCACCGACGCCGAGTTCGGTGATTACGGTTGCCGCATCGAACGCCGGGTTGGCGCGCAGGGTGTCGGCCGCCGCCTTGACCGCCTTCTGGTCGCGCGGCGTGAAGGCGCGCAAGGCATGCTGCACGCGGTTGCCGAGCTGGCCGAGCACCGTGTCCGGAATGTCCAGCGGATTCTGCGTCACGAAATACACGCCGACGCCCTTGGAGCGGATCAGGCGCACCACCTGTTCGATTTTCTCCAGCAGGGCCGGCGGTGCGTCGCTGAAAAGCAGGTGCGCCTCGTCGAAGAAGAAGGCCAGCTTGGGCTTGGGCAGGTCGCCCGCCTCGGGCAATTGCTCGAACAGTTCCGCCAGCAGCCAGAGCAGGAAGCAGCCGTAGAGCCGCGGCGAGTTCATCAGCTTGTCCGCCGCCAGCACGTTGATCACGCCGCGGCCATCCTGGGTCTGCATCAGGTCTTCGATGTCCAGCATGGGCTCGCCGAAGAAGCTGTCGCCGCCTTGCTCCTCCAGCGTCAGCAGGCCGCGCTGGATGGCGCCGATCGAGGCCGCCGAGACATTGCCGTACTTGGTCTTGTACTCGGCTGCATGCTCGCCGACGTGCTGCACCATGGCGCGCAAATCCTTCAAGTCGAGCAGCAGCAGGCCCTGGTCGTCGGCTACCTTGAACACCAATTGCAGCACGCCGCCCTGGGTGTCGTTGAGGTTGAGCAGGCGGCCCAGCAGCAACGGCCCCATGTCGGAGATCGTGGCGCGCACCGGGTGGCCGGATTCGCCGAACACGTCCCAGAACATCACCGGACTGGCCTTGGGTCGCCAGTCCTTGATGCCAAGCTTGTCGAGACGCTGCTGCAGCTTTTCCGAAGCAACGCCGGCTGCACCGAGTCCCGACAGATCGCCCTTGGCGTCGGCAAGGAAAACCGGCACGCCGGCAAGTGACAATTGCTCGGCGATGCGCTGCAGGGTCACGGTCTTGCCGGTACCGGTGGCGCCGGTGATCAGGCCGTGGCGATTGGCGAGC
>JAIOPW010000267.1 GCA_021413665.1 Rhodocyclales bacterium
CTGGGTCTTGCTGAATGTGGTTACAGGGAACGCCGATGGTGGCAAAGACCCCTATACGATAGGACTTGCGGAAGACATCACCGAGCGCAAGCGCACCGAACAGGCGCTTGCCCGCAGCGAGGAGGCCTTCCGCCGTCTGGCGCAGATATCGCCGGCGGCCATATTCCGGGCCGACATGGATGGCAAATGCACCTACGCCAACCAGCGCTGTGCCGAGGCTGCCGGACGTCCGCTGGAGGAGCTCCTGGGCGACGGCTGGCTGCGCGTCATGCATCCGGAAGATCGCGAGCGCGTCATGACGCAGTGGCGGCTGGACATGAACGCCCGTCAACCGAAGCCACTCGAATGGCGAGTGCTGCGGCCCGACGGCACGGTGCGCTGGGTGCTCAGCGAAGCTGCCGCCGAACTGGACGAACGCGGCAGACCGATCGGCTATATCAGTTGCATGTCCGACATCACCGAACTGAAGGAACGGGAAGAGCGGCGCCGCGCCGAGCTGGCGGACCAGCGCGACACCCTGGTGCGCGAAGTCCATCACCGCATCAAGAACAACCTGCAAAGCGTCGCCGGCCTGTTGCAGCGCGAGCTGGGCAGGTTTGCCGAACTCGACCCGCGGCTGGAAGCGGCGATCAGCCAGGTCCATGCCATCGCCGCAGTGCACGGCTTGCAGAGCACCAGACCCGACGAGACGGTTCGTTTGTGCGACAGTGTCAGGAGCATCTGCAAGACGGCCGCGGACCTGTCGCAGCGGCCGGTACGGTTTGACATCGAGTGCGAGCAGACCACCTTCCGGCCGGTCGGCATCGAGCATGGCGAGGCGGTTCCGGTGGCACTGGTGCTCAACGAACTGATCCTCAATGCCATCAAGCATTCGCCGCCGGGCGGCGTCGGGCCAACGGTATCGCTGAGCGCCGACGGCGGTCGCGCCAGCATCGTCATCCGCAATGAGGTAAAGGGCCGGCCCGAGTTCGACATCGATACCGGCAGAGGCCTCGGCATCGGCCTGCGCCTGGTGCGTTCGTTGTTGCCCAACACCGGCGCACACCTGGCCTATGAGCCGGATCGGGAGCATGCCATGCTGGTGCGCCTGACATTGGAGGCGCCCGTGATCACACGGTGGAATCCGCTGCCGCAAGACACCGCATGAGCCTCAATGACCTGATCCGATGGCAGTCGCTGAAAACCCGGGTGACGCTGCTCTCGCTGGCGGTGTTCGTCATCGGCCTCTGGGTGCTGGCGTTCTACGGCAGCAGGGTGTTGCGCGACGAGATGGAAACCATGCTGGGCGACCAGCAATTTTCGGCCGTCTCCGCCCTGGCCGTCGAGATCGATCACGCCCTGGACGATCGCTTGAATGCACTGGATTCGGTTGCGGCAACCATTGATCCTGTGGTTCTGGGCAATGCGACGGTGTTGCAGACACTCCTTGAACATCGCCCTGTGCTGCGAAATTTCTTCAACGGCGGCGTCGTCGCCCATCGCCTCGACGGTACGGCGGTTGCCGAGGTTCCGCTTGGGGCAGGCCGGATCGGCGTCAATTACATGAACATCGATGCCGTCGCGGCCGCACTCAAGGAAGGCCGATCGACCATAGGCGAGCCCGTCATGGGCAAAAAGCTGCAGGCACCGGTGTTCGGCATGGTGGCGCCCATTCGCGATGCGCAAGGCAAGGTGATCGGCGCCTTGTCAGGGGTGACCAACCTCGGCAAGCCGGGCTTCCTGGACAAGATTGCGCGAAGCCACTATGGCAAGTCCGGCGGCTACATGCTGGTGGATCGGCGACAGCGGCTGGTGATTGCCGCCACCGACGAGCGCCTTCGCATGGCCACCCTGCCGGCACCCGGTGTTGTGTCCCTGGTCGACCGCTTCGTTCAAGGCTACGAGGGCACCGGGATAGCCGTCAATCCGCTTGGCGTGGAAGTACTCGGCTCGGCCAGGGGCGTTCCTGCGGCGGACTGGTATGTGGCCGTGGCGCTTCCCGTCAAGGAAGCCTTTGCGCCGATCAGGGCGATGCAGGAGCGCATGTTGCTTGCCGCGATCCTGCTGACCGTTCTGGTGGGCGTCCTGACCCGGTGGATACTGCAACGCCAGCTTTCGCCGCTGCTCGACGCCGTTACCGCATTGGGCACCCTGCCCGACAGGGACCAGGCCCCGCTACCCTTGCCCGTCGCACGACAGGACGAGATCGGCGAACTGATCGGCGGCTTCAACCGCCTGCTGGAAACGTTGGCAAAACGGGAGGCGACGCTGCGCGCGAGCGAGGAATGCTACCGCTCGTTTTTCGAGGCATCCCCCGATGCCATTCTTGTTCACCAGCACGATATCGTGGTGTTCGCCAATGACGCCGCCGCGCACGCCCTTCAATACGGTTCCGCCGCGATGCTGATCGGGCGTGACTGGCATGAACTGATCGTTCCCGAAGACTGGCCGATCACTGAAAAGCGCGTCGCCAGCCTCATGCGTGGCGAGACCTCCCAAGTGCCACCGCTGGAACGACGCCACCTGACGTTCGACGGCCGGATCGTCTCCCTCGAGGGCACCGGTGCGCTGGTCATTTTCGGCGGGCAACCGGCGGTACTGATGGTTGTTCGCGACATCACCTTGCGCAAGGCGACCGAAGCGCAGCGCCTGGCCGACGCCCGCCAGCAGCGCGACGCCCTGGTGCGCGAAGTGCATCACCGCATCAAGAACAACCTGCAAAGCGTCGCCGGCCTGCTGCAGCGTGAGCTGGGCAAGTTCGTCGAACTCGACCCGCGGCTGGAAACGGCGATCAGCCAGGTCCGTGCCATTGCCGTTGTGCACGGCTTGCAGAGCAGCAATCCCGACGAGGCCGTTCGCCTGTGCGACAGCGTCAGGAATATCTGCAAGACGGTTGCGGAACTGTCGCAGCGGCCCGTGGAGTTTGACATCGAAGGCGAGCAGACCATCTTCCGCCCGGTTCGCATCGAGAACGACGAGGCGGTGCCCGTTGCGCTGGTGCTCAACGAACTGATACTCAACGCCGTCAAACATTCGCCCGAAGACAGTCCCGCGCCGACGGTGTCGCTGAACGCCGACGGCAGCAGTGCCCGCATCGTCATCCGCAACGCCGTCCGCGGCGGGCCGGGGTTCGACATCGACACCGGCCGGGGCCTCGGCACCGGTTTGCGCCTGGTGCGCTCACTTTTGCCCGATCATGGCGCACAATTGCAACACCAGCTGGATGCGACGGGCGTGATGCTGACCACATTGAAGCTGACACACCCCGTCGTCGGACGCATTCTTGACAACACGCTTGATTGATCATGGAAAAGATTCTGGTTGCCGATGATGACCGCGTCGTGTTGCTGACGCTAAGCGAAGGATTGCGGGAGGCGGGATTCGAGGTCATCGAGGCACGCGATGGATTGCAGGCGCTGGCCCTTTGCCAGAGCCAGACACCCGAACTCGCGCTGCTCGACATCCGCATGCCCGGCCTCGATGGCCTGGAACTGGCGCGCCGCCTGCGCGATGAAACGAAGGTGCCCTTCCTGTTCTTCTCCGCCTATGGCGATGAAGCTTTCGTCAAGCGCGCGGTGGAGATCGGCGCCCTCGGCTATCTGATCAAGCCGCTGGTGGTGACGGCGATCGTTCCCGCGATACGCACCGCGCTGGCCCGCTCGCGCGATATCAGCGGTCTGCAGGGCGCGCTGGAGAGCAACCGCACCATTGCCACCGCCGTCGGCATGCTGATGCGCACCGAGGGGCTGGACCAACCCGCGGCTTTCGAACGCCTGCGCCAGCGGGCCCGAACCCAGAGACGCAAGCTGGAAGATCTGGCCAGAAACATGATCGAAAGCAAGCAGGATCAGAGCGTGCGGGAGGCATCGCGGGACCGGAAGGACTGAGACCCGTGCGACTTGTGCACAGCAACACGCAAACCCATTGATATTGCATGAATTATCCCATCAGTGTGCTAGCATGCAGCTATATCGAAAGGTATAGTTCACGTTGCCGGTTTTCCGGCGACTTTTCATCGGGGCCCAACAAACCGCCTCGCCTGTGAATTCCGGGATCGTGGTGCGCATTGCACGACGCCGACAGAAGCATGGAGCGACGCATGGATGGAATCCCCGCTATTCCCATAGCGCATGAAACGACCGGCCCCGGACGCGGATGTCGCCCCGGCGACACCCGATCGCTCCGCCGCGCGCCGATCCGGACCGCCGCAAGGAAGTCCCCGTGATCGCCCTCGACCCCAAATACAGCGTCGGCATCGTGGAAATGGATGCCCAGCACGCACACTGGATCCAGATCATCGACGAGTTCAAGGCGGTTGCCGGCGGCGAACTCGACGAACAGGCGAAGATTGATGCGGCGGCGCGGGCGCTGGAACAACTGCATAGCTACACGGTCAGCCATTTCGCCAGCGAAGAGCAACTCCTCGCCACGCACGGCTACCCCGGTCTCGATGCCCACAAGAAGCAGCACGGGGAGCTTGCGGCGCTGGTGGGCAAGCTGCTTGGCCAGGCCAGGACGCCCAGCAACCACAACACGCCGCTGAAGCTCAACCTGCTGGCGACCATCTGGCTGCTGGAGCACATTACCAACGAGGATCTCAAGTGCGCCCAGTTCATCCTGGGGAAAGCCGCCGCGGGTGCCCGTGCCGCCTGAAGCCGGCATGTCGCGGCCGACGCGACGTGCTAGCATGACGTTTCACTGATGCCGCAAGCCGGGCTGCGTATTTCCAGCAGCCTGCAAATCGGGGCCCAAGAAACTGCCTCGCTTATGGAACCCGGAAGCGCGTTGCCCTCGGCGATGCGAAGCCGGAACAGGAGCGATGCATGTCCGGATTTCCCGCAGTCGAAGCCTGTCCGTACCCGTCGATTCCAGCCCGGCAGCCATACGGCGTCCGGGCGGGGCGCCGTGTCTGCGCAAGGCGCCGGCTCCTTTCCGGGCTCCCCTTCGCCATCACCGCATGAGCGACGAGACAACCGAACGCGAGGCAACGCAGGCGGCTGGACACGCCGGCGCCGTCACGGCGTCACCGCGTTCGGCGGGCGAACTCATGCAGCAGCTCCAGATGCGCCAGATAGAACTGGAGATCGAGAACGATGCGCTGAGTGAGTCGGTGGCCGCGATTCGGCATAGCGACGGCTGGACCGAGCTGATTATCGACAGCGTTGCCGAAGCCATGGTGGTGGTAGATTCGCAAGGCCGCGTGGTTCGCGCCAACAGGGGCGCCCACGAGACATTCGGCTACCCCGCCGGGTCGATGCCGGGACTGGGCGTGGAGGCCCTGGTGCCGGAACGTTTTCGCACCGGCCAC
>JAIOPW010000268.1 GCA_021413665.1 Rhodocyclales bacterium
TTCCGCGTACTTGCCGGAGGCCAGCATCACCATCGGACGCAGAACCTTCTCGTCGCCCTGGTACCAGTCGGAAGTGAAGTTCCACTTCTTGCCGTCCCAGGTATGAATGCGCGCCCATGCCGAACCCATGTGATCGAGGCATGTCGTCTGCACCGGACGCATCACGCCGGCAAAGCCGAGACCATCCAGCGTCTTCTGATCAAGGTTGAGGTTCTCCAGGCCCCAGCGCATCTGCTCGCCGGTGATGCGCTTGCCCTTGCCATAGCGGACCTGTGCCGAGCGAACGGCTTCAACTTGCAGCATGGACGAGATCAGGCCGCGCATGTAGAGCACCTGGCCGACTTCTTCCTTCGGACCGGTACCCTGACCCTTGGCATGCAGTTTCTCGAGGACTTCCTTAATGACCTTGGCGTTCGGCTCGGCGCCGTGCTGCATCGCCAATGCGTTGTAACCCTTGGCGCCATCGCCGACGTCCTTGACATCAGGCTCCGCGCCCGCCCACCAGATTCCGTACATCTTTTCGCGCGGATAGCCGGTGGCCTGCGCTTCCTTGATGGAGGTTGAGTTCATCACGCCCCAGCCCCAGAGGAACACATAGTCAGGCTTGTTCTGGCGGATCTGCAGCCAGGTGGCCTTTTGCTCCACGCCCGGATGTGCAACCGGCAACAGGGACAAGTCGAATCCGTGCATCTTGGCGCGCTCCTGCAGGAGGGCGATCGGCTCCTTGCCGTAAGGGCTGTCGTGATAAACCAGCGCGACCTTCTTGCCCTTGAGCTTGTCGAAGCCGCCTTCCTTCTTGGCGATGTGCTGCACCAGCACGTCGGCGCCCATCCAATAGGTGCCAATCAACGGGAAGTTCCAGCCGAACACGGCGCCATTCTGCGATTCGCTGCGGCCGTAGCCGGCGGTGATGACGGGGATCTTGTCGACCGGGGCCTTCTCGGTCAGGGCAAAGGTGATGCCGGTGGACAAGGGCTGAACCGCCGTCGCGCCGCCATGCTTGCCTTTCAGGCGCTCGTAGCATTCGACGCCGCGGTC
>JAIOPW010000158.1 GCA_021413665.1 Rhodocyclales bacterium
GCTGTCCGCAGAGGACGAAGCGCCCTTCCTCGACGAACTCAACGCCGGCGGCGCCGAGCGGATCAAGGACAGCGTCCTGCAAGGCGAGATCGCGCAGCTCACGGCCGAGATCGAAACCCTCGGCCCGGTCAACCTCGCCGCACTGGAAGAACTCGCCACGGCCGCCGAGCGCAAGGGCTTCCTCGATGCGCAGTCGATCGACCTGAACCAAGCCATCGGCACGCTGGAAGACGCGATACGTCGCATCGACCGCGAAACGCGCGAGCAGTTGCAGGAGACCTACAACACCGTCAACACGCATTTCGGCACGCTGTTCCCGCAGCTCTTCGGCGGCGGCGAAGCACGCCTGATCCTGACCGGCGACGAGATCCTCGATGCCGGCATCCAGATCATGGCGCAACCGCCGGGCAAGAAGAACACCACGATCCACCTGCTTTCGGGCGGTGAAAAGGCTTTGACCGCCATCGCGCTGGTGTTCGCGATGTTCCAGTTGAATCCGGCGCCGTTTTGCATGCTCGACGAAGTCGATGCCCCGCTCGACGACTCGAATACCGTACGCTTCTGCGAGATGGTGAAGCGCATGTCCGCGCAGACCCAGTTCGTTTTCATTTCGCACAACAAGATCGCCATGGAAATGGCGCAGCAGTTGATCGGCGTGACCATGCAGGAGCAGGGCGTGTCGCGCGTGGTGGAAGTCGATATCGAAGAGGCCCTGCGCCTCGCCGACGAGCAGAAGGTGGCCTGAACATGGCAATCAGCGAACTTCAACTGGCCCTGATCGGAGCGGGAGCGGCCGGCGTGGTCATGGTCTGGGCTTACAACTCGTGGCAGGACCGCAAGCACCGCAAGACCGCCGACCGAATCTTCAAGGGCCGGCAGGGGGATGCATTGCTGGGCGGCGGCACGGGCGAGCCGGAAGCGGTTGCGGCGGATGCCCGTCGCGAGCCCGGTGTGCGGCGGGAGCCCGATGCGGACGCGGGCGATCAGCGAACAACGGAGGAATATCAGGAGCCCGGGGAAGCGGTCGGGCCACAGGAGCCCGCACCCGAGGCCGCGCCGTTGCTGCCGCCGCAGGCGGCCGACGCCGTGGTCGACTGCGTGCTTTACCTGACGGCCGCCGATCCGGTTCCGGCGCCGGCGGTCTGGGCCATCCAGAATGCCTGGGCCGGCGACCTGAGCAAGCCGCTGCATTGGCTTGCCCGGAGCGAAGACGACGGCGAATGGCGGCAGATCGATGCCCACGACGCCGGGCGTTACCGTGAATGGGCCGTCGCCCTGCAACTGGTCGATCGTCGCGGCGCGGTTTCAGACGGCGAACTCGGGCGCTTCTTCGACGGCGTGCAGCAGCTCGCGCAGCAGACCGCGTCGACGCTCGAACTTCCGTCGCGCGGTGAAACCGTGATCCGGGCCGGCAAGCTCGACGAGTTTTGCGCCGCGGTCGACATCCAGTTCGTCCTGCATATCGTCGAAGCGTCGGGTGGCGTTTTCGCGGGTACCAAACTGCGCGGCGTGGCCGAGGCGGCGGGCCTCGTGCTCGAAGACGATGGCGTGTTCCGTTCGCGTGATGCCGGCGGCGGTGAATTGTTCACCGTGGCCAACCTGGGCGCCGAACGTTTGGAGGCCGATTCCATCAAGTCGCTGGCGACCCACGGCCTGACCTTGAGCATCGATGTGCCGCGGGTGGCGAATGGCGTGCAGGCGTTCGACCGCATGCTGGCTACCGCGCAGCAAATCAGCAGTGCCCTGGGCGGGGTCCTGGTCGACGCGCAGCGGGCGCCGCTGTCAGACATGATGATCGGGGCGATTCGCGCCAAGACGGCGGAATTGCAGCGGCGCATGTACGACGGCGAAATCGCGCCCGGCGGCGTCCGCGCCCTTCGACTCTTTTCCTGATGCCCCTGCGGGACGCCGCAGCGCGGGCGGAGGCCCTGCGCCGCCAGATCGAGCAGCACAACCATGCCTATTATGTGCTCGACGCGCCGACGATTCCCGACGCGGAATACGACCGCCTGTTTCGCGAATTGCAGGCGCTGGAGACGGATCATCCCGCGCTGATTACGGCGGATTCGCCGACGCAGCGGGTCGGCGGCAAGCCGCTGCCCGGCTTCGCTCCGGTGCGGCATGCGGTGCCGATGCTGTCGATCCGCACCGAGACCGACACCGAGCCGTCGGGTGCGCGCGCCTTCGACGCCCGGGTGCGGCGCGAGCTGGAACTGGCCGAGGCCGATCCCGATGTCGACTACGCCGCCGAGCTGAAGTTCGACGGTCTGGCCATCAACCTGCGCTACGAGGATGGTGTTCTGGTCCAGGCGGCCACGCGCGGCGATGGCGAAACCGGCGAGGACGTGACGCAGAACATCCGCACGGTGCGCCGGATTCCGTTGCGCCTCGCGGGGAATGCACCACAGGTGCTCGAAGTCCGCGGCGAGGCATTCATGAGCCGGCCCGATTTCGAGCGTTACAACGAGGGACAGCGTGCGCTGGGCTTGCCGACGCTGGTCAATCCACGCAATGGCGCCGCCGGCAGCATTCGTCAGCTCGATCCCGCCCTGGCGGCGAGGCGTCCCTTGTCCTTCTATGCCTACGGTTTGGGAGAAACGCGCGGCTGGGAGTTGCCGGCGACACACAGCGACGTGCTCGGTACCCTGGCCGCCTTCGGCCTGCCTGTCTGCGAGCACCGACAGGTTGTGCAGGGGGCCGAAGGGCTGATTGCATTTCATGCCCGAATGCGCGAAATGCGCGATGGACTGACCTTCGACATCGATGGCGTGGTGTACAAGGTGGATTCGCTTGCCTTGCAGCAACGGCTCGGCTTCGTCACCCGCGAGCCGCGCTGGGCCGTGGCACACAAGTATCCGGCGCAAGAGGCGCTGACCACGGTGGAAGCCATCGAGGTGCAGCTTGGCCGCACCGGGGCCATCACGCCGGTGGCGCGGCTGGCTCCGGTCTTCGTCGGCGGCGTGACGGTGACCAATGCGACCCTGCACAATGAGGCCGAGGCGCGGCGCAAGGACGTGCGCATCGGCGATACCGTGGTGGTGCGGCGTGCGGGCGACGTGATTCCCGAGGTGGTGTCGGTCGTTCTCGACAAGCGGCCGATGAAGGACTTGTTCGGCGGCGAACCGCTGCATCCGGCGTTCGAACTGCCGAAGGCCTGCCCGGTCTGCGGCTCCGCGGTGGAAAGACCCGAAGACGAGGCGATCGCCCGTTGCACGGGCGGCCTCTTCTGTCCGGCGCAGCGCAAGCAGGCGCTGCTGCATTTCGCCGGCAGGCGCGCGATGGACATCGAAGGACTTGGCGACAGGATCGTCGAGCAACTCGTCGACAACGCCATTGTCAAGACGCCCGCCGATCTCTACAAGCTTGGTTTGCTGGCGATCGTCAGCCTGGAACGCCTGGCGGAAAAATCCGCGGCGAACATTCTTGCCGCGATCGAAAAGAGCAAGACCACGACGCTGGCGCGCTTCATATTCGCACTGGGCATCCGTAACGTCGGTGAGGCGACGGCGAAGGATCTGGCGCGGCATTTCGGCAACCTCGACGCACTGATGGCCGCCGACCTCGATCGCCTGCAGCAGGTGCCCGATGTCGGTCCCGTTGTTGCCGCGTCCGTCGCGCGCTTTTTTGCCGAACCGCACAACATCGAGGTGATCGAGCAGTTGCGTGCCGCCGGTGTGAACTGGCCCGAAGGCGAGGCACTGGCGACCGTGAGTTCGCCCATTGCCGGCAAGACCTTCGTCCTCACCGGCACGCTGCCGACGCTGACGCGTGACGAGGCGAAGGACATGATCGAAGGGCTGGGCGGCAAGGTCGTCGGCTCGGTGTCGAAAAAGACCGATTACGTGGTGGCCGGTGCGGAAGCCGGTTCCAAGCTCGACAAGGCGCAGGCTTTGGGCGTTACCATTCTGGACGAGACGCAATTCAGGGAGTTGATATCGTCGTGAGCACACTTGTTCCGCAAGCGGTGGTAAACCGGATTTTGCAGTTGCGTGGCCAGCGGGTGATGCTGGATGCCGATCTTGCGGAACTGTATGGCGTTACTACCAAGCGATTGAATGAACAGGTGAAGCGTAATCCTGATCGCTTTCCTGAAGACTTCATGTTCCAACTGAATGCTGAAGAAAAAGCCGAGGTGGTCGCAAATTGCGACCACCTCGGTCAGCTCAAGTATTCCCCGTCGCTGCCCTACGCCTTTACCGAGCACGGCGCCCTGATGCTGGGCAACGTGCTCAAGTCATCCCGTGCCGTAGAAGTCAGTCTGCTGGTGGTGCGTGCCTTCGTCCAGATCCGCGAGATGCTTTCCACCCACAAGGAGCTCGCGGCCAAACTCGATCAGTTGGAACGCAAGGTATCCAGCCATGACCAGGCCATTGCCGGCCTGATTGACGCCATCCGGCAACTGATGAATCCTCCGGCACCTGCCCGTCGCGGCATCGGCTTCACTGCCAATATCGATTCCAAGCCAAGGAACAAGAAATGAAGAAAGTCACCAAAGCCGTATTCCCCGTCGCCGGCCTCGGCACCCGCTTCCTGCCGGCGACCAAGGCCAGCCCCAAAGAAATGATGCCCATCGTGGACAAGCCGCTGATCCAGTACGCGGTGGAAGAGGCGGTCGCCGCCGGCATCACCGACATGATCTTCGTCACCGGCCGTTCCAAGCGCGCCATCGAGGACCATTTCGACAAGGCCTATGAACTCGAAAGCGAACTGGAGCAGCGCGGAAAAGGCCCTCGGACTGGGCCATGCGGTGCTCTGCGCCTATCCGGCGGTGGGCGACGAACCCTTCGCGGTGCTGCTCGCCGACGACCTGCTCGACGCCATTCCACCCGTGCCGCCGGTCATGAAGCAGATGGTGGATGTGTACGACTACTATCGCACCTCGGTGATCGGCGTGCAGCAGGTGCCGCGCGAAGACACGGGCAGCTACGGCATCGTGGACAGCAAGCCGATGAACGAGACGCTGGAACAGATCGTGCGCATCGTCGAAAAGCCCAAGCCCGAGGAGGCGCCGTCCACGCTGGCGGTGGTCGGCCGCTACGTGCTGACGCCACGCATCTTTCATCACCTGGCCAACATCGGCAAGGGCTCCGGCGGCGAGATCCAGCTCACCGACGGCATTGCCGCGCTGCTGGAGGAGGAACAGGTGCTGGCCTATCGCTACCACGGCACGCGTTACGATTGCGGCTCCAAACTGGGCTACCTCGAGGCGATGGTGGCTTTCGGCCTGCGCCACCCCGAAGTCGGCGTCGCCTTTGCCGCCAGCCTGAAGCGGATGACATGAGCGCTCCGCACGGCCGCCCGAAGGAGCGCCAGTCATCACACGGGGCCGCACAGCGGCGAACCATTGTCACCCCCTCGCTTGGCGAGGGGGCTGGGGGGAGGGTAGTCCAATGAGCCCGCAGGACGCGCAGAAGATTTTCGACGAGGCCGACCTGCTGTGTTCGGCCGAAGAGTCGGCGCTGGCGGTACGGCGCGTGGCGGCCGAAATCACGGCGCGCCTGGCCGACGCC
>JAIOPW010000318.1 GCA_021413665.1 Rhodocyclales bacterium
GCGCCGACGCTGGTGTCGATGGCGGTGCTGGTCGGTGGTTCCCGTGTCTACCTGCAGGTGCATTTCCCGAGCGATGTGCTGGCGGGAACCATCGCCACCGTGTTCTGGGTCCTCGGACTGAGGGCGTTGATGCCTTGGCGATTCAACGCCTGAACAGGCGCTCGGCGTTGCGGAAGGCGATTTTTTCGGCGACGTCCTTCGGCAATTGCGCCAGCCAGGCACGGTAGTCGCCCATGATGCCGCCGTAGCTGTCCCAGCGTTCATTGACCCAGGTGTCGGAGCCGAGCAGGAAGCGGTCGGGGTAGCGCTCGAACAAGGCCTTCCATTCCGCCGTCAGTTTGCCGCCGGAGGTGATGCCGTAGCGATAGGAAAGCTCGCACCAGAGCGCCGGGTAGCGTTCGAGATAGGCGGCAACCTGTTCCGGCGCGGTCGAAAAACCGGTGTGGGCCCAGACGACCTTCGCCTTCGGGTTGTGGCGATACAGTATCTCCAGCGCTTCGTCGTCGGCGTGGGCGTGCAGATAGAGGCCGTGGCGGACGGCGAAGTCAACGGTCTTCCTGACTTGCGGCGCCTCCGCGGCGCGCCCGGAGAGGTGAAATTCGCCGATACCCTGGTAGTAGCCGCGTTTGAATTCGGTGGCGATCAGCTCCTCGGTTTGCGGGTCGCTCATCCAGGTCTGGATGTCGGGGCGGACCCGGTAGGGGCGGATGAAGGGCACGATCCAGACATCCTTCGGCTTCGCCTCGTAGAGTGCGCGGGTGCCGTCGTTGGGCCGGCTGGTGGCAAGTATTCCCATGATGTTCTGCTCGCGAAACAGACTCAGAACCCGCTCCACGGTGAAATGCGGCACCGGCTCCCAGTTGTAGTGCAGGTGGGCGTCGAAGATCGGCATCGGCGTCGGATCGGCGGCCGTGGCGACGTCGGGGGCGGCGAGCGCCAGTGCCGCGAGCAGCGTGGCGACTCTTCGCCGTTGCCGGACGATGACGTTGCAACTCATGGTTTGGCTCCGTTCAGGCAATGGAACGGATGCCAGCTTACGCGGCTTTTTGGCCGGGTGAAAGCGTGCGTCGAGTCAGGCGGTTCCGCCGCGAAACTCGTGCTCCGCCCAGAGCGCGCGGGCGAATGCCTTCCATGCGGCGCCGCCATGGGTAAGCAGGTTCTGGTCTGCGCTTTCCTTCATTACGGTGAGCATCAACTGAGCCAGGCCAAAGAGTTCGATGCGGGCCCGATCATCGGGATCGTCCGGCTCGCAGTTATTTTCGCCGAGCTTGCAATCGAGGGCTTGCCTGGCCAGTTCGCGCACCTGCACCGCATCGTCCCAGTCGATGCCCAGGATGGCCCCTTTGCGCTCGATCTCGTGCTCGATTTGCAGGGCTTCGCGGGAATAGTTTTCGAAGCCGCTCATGGCGCCGCCTTTTTCGTTCGCGCCGCAGCCTTCGGCTGGGACTTAGGCGCCGCCGCAGTCCGCCGGTGGGCAAGGAAGCGCGCCAGATAGCGTCCCGTGTAGCTGCCCTTGACCAGTGCCACCTGTTCCGGCGTACCGGTGGCGATGATGTGGCCGCCGCCGTCGCCGCCTTCGGGACCGAGGTCGACGATCCAGTCCGCGGTCTTGATGACGTCGAGGTTGTGCTCGATCACGACCACGGTGTTGCCGTGGTCGCGCAGGCGATGCAGCACCGAGAGCAGCATTTCGATGTCCTGGAAATGCAGACCCGTGGTCGGTTCGTCGAGGATGTAGAGCGTGCGCCCGGTGTCTCGCTTGGACAGTTCCAGCGCCAGCTTGACGCGCTGCGCCTCTCCGCCCGACAGCGTGGTGGCCGACTGGCCGAGCTGGATGTAGGAAAGGCCGACATCGACCAGCGTCTGCAGCTTGCGCGCGACCACCGGCACCGCGTCGAAGAACTCGCGCGCCTGCTCCACGGTCATCTCCAGCACTTCGTGGATGGTCTTGCCCTTGTAGCGCACTTCCAGCGTCTCGCGGTTGTAGCGCTTGCCGTGGCAGACGTCGCAGGGGACGAAGATGTCGGGCAGGAAATGCATCTCGACCTTGATCATGCCGTCGCCCTGGCAGGCCTCGCAGCGGCCGCCCTTGACGTTGAAGCTGAAGCGCCCCGGGCTGTAGCCGCGCTCGCGCGAAGCCGGCACGCCGGCGAAGAGTTCGCGGATCGGCGTCAAGAGACCCGTGTAGGTGGCCGGATTCGAGCGCGGCGTGCGGCCGATCGGCGACTGGTCGACATTGATCACCTTGTCGAAGAATTCCAGGCCCTCGATTTCGCGGTGCACTGCCGGTTCGACCGCCGAACCGTAAAGATGGCGCGCGGCGGCGGCATACAGCGTGTCGTTGATCAGCGTCGATTTGCCCGAGCCGGAAACGCCGGTGATGCAGGTCAGCAGGCCCACCGGAATGGCGAGGTCGACCTGCTTCAGGTTGTTGCCGCCGGCGT
>JAIOPW010000319.1 GCA_021413665.1 Rhodocyclales bacterium
CGGCGAGGTGCTCGGCGAATCGCAAAGCGGCGAGATCCACGAAATCGGCTTCGCCATGTACACCAACATGCTCAACGCCGCGGTGCGCGCGCTGAAAGCCGGCGAGAAGGTGCCCGACCTGACCCAGCCGCTGTCGATCACCTCGGAAATCAACCTGCGCGTCCCGGCCTTGCTGACCAACGACTACTGCCCCGACGTCCATGAGCGCCTGACGCTGTACAAGCGCCTGGCCAACTGCGACAGCGACGACGACCTGCGCGCAATGCAGGAAGAACTCATCGACCGTTACGGCGAGATGCCGGCGCAGACGCAGGCCCTGATGGAAACCCACCGCCTGCGCCTGGCCGGTCGCGCCCTGGGCCTGGCCAAGCTGGACGCGGGCCCGGCCGCGATCAGCCTGCAATTCGTGCCGAACCCGCCGCTCGATCCGGCCGACATCATCCTGCTGATCCAGTCCGACCGCAGCTTCAAGCTCGCCGGCCCGGACAAGCTCATATGGCACAAGCCGACCGCCGCGCTCGACCAGCGCGTGGCGGCGGTGAAGGAACTTTTCCGGCGCCTCAAGCGCTGAGTTGAAAAGTTATGCCTACCGCGAAGCCGGAGACGGTATCCCTCGCGGGCGGCGCTGGCGAAATGGCGAAAGGGATGCGGTGAAGCACTGCTTCCTGGCTGAAGGGGATGATTTTGGAAAGGTAATCCGGCGCCCGCACCGCGCACCGGGCATGTGCCGGTTCTGGCACGCGGGAACCACGCCACCGGTCAGCCCAGGTAGGACGTCACGTCAACCTCGTCAATCTGCTCGGGCCGCATGAAACGGCGCGCGTACTCGAGGTAAACGCCGGATTCCAGGAAGATTGCAAAGAGGTCCGGATCGATGTGCCTGTCCTTCTTCATGAAGCTCATGATCTTGACCGCCTCGGAGAGCGTCTTGCCCTTCTTGTAAGGGCGATCCACCGCGGTGAGCGCCTCGAACACGTCCGCGATGGCCATGATCCTCGCCTCGACGCTCATGTTCTCCTTGGTGAGGCTGCAGGGATAGCCGCCGCCATCGAGCTTCTCGTGGTGCCCGCCGGCGATCTCGGTCACCCGGCTCAGATGCTTGGGGAAAGGCAGGGAACTCAGCATCTTGATCGTCTGCACGATGTGTTCGTTGATCTTGTAGCGATCCTCGGCGGTCAAGGTACCGCGCGCAATCGACAGGTTGTAGATTTCCCCGCGGTTGTAGAGGTTCGCCGGTGGAGTGATGCGGAATCCCCAGGGATTGTCCGGGGCGATGCTGTCGCGCTCTGCGCGCGGCGTAATGTGTTCCGGCTTGTCGGCAAGCAACTGCTCCAACACCGGCAGTGGTTGTGCCGGAATACCCTGCTTCGACAGCAACTCCTGCTCGGACACCCCCATCCGGTCGTCCAGCGTGCGCAACCAGCAACGCCCGGCAAGCTCCTTGAGCCGGTCGATCTTTTCCGGCGCCATGAACTCGCCGCCAACGTTGCAGGTCGCCACGAAGGCAAATTCGTCGTCCAACGTCGCCTGCCGTGCGGCGACATCGGCACGCAGCCTATCGCTGTCAACCGTTCCGGCCGGCAGGCCGGCGACGGCGCCTTGCAGCGCGGCGATTTCGACATCTCGCTTCAGCACTTCGAAGCGCATGCGGATCTCGTGGATGCGGTCGTATATCGTCTCGAGCTTGGTCGCCTTGTCGACCACGTACTCCGGGGTCGTCACCTTGCCGCAATCGTGCAGCCAACCGGCTATATGCAGGGCCTCCCAGCCGTCCTCGGTGAGGTCGAAACCGGCGAAGGGTCCGTCGGCTTTTTCGCAGGCTGCCCTGGCGAGCATCTTCGACAGCTCGGGGACGCGCTGGCAGTGCCCGCCGCTGTAGGGACTCTTGGCATCGATGGCGCCGGCAACCAGCTGGATCATCCCCTCCAGCAGGGCCTTCTGGTCGAGCAGCATCTTCTGGTTGTCGATCGCGATGGCCGCCGTGCCGGACAGGGCCTCGATGAAGGCAAGCAACGCAGGCGAGATGGGGACGCCCGCCTCGCCTTCATGCTCCGGCAGCGTCAGCGTCAGCACGCCCAGCACTTCATTGCTGCGGTTCCTCAAAGGCAGCGCCACGACATATGCCCGCGGCACTTCAAGCGCGTCAAGCAGGCTGCCGTAGAGCGCGCGATGCCCGGCATCGCTGTGATCGACGTGCAGCGACTGGCGGCTTCCTTCCAAGACCGCCTTGACCTCGACCGGGGCAGAGCCGGCATCCGCCAGGGGGACGGATGCGGCATTTTCCACGTCCTGCTCGACACCGTTGATCTGCCTTGCCACCGTGCGAATGCCAGCCTTGTCGGGGGACACGAGCGCCAGGGAGCCGCTGGTGCTGCCGGAAACCAGGATCATCTCGCGCAGGATGATGTTGATCAGGCGATGGAAGTTGCTCTCGGCGCTGAGGGCGCTCGATATGTCGAGGAAGCGCTTCAGTGTCTGCTTCATCTTGGTCATGTTGTGCGCAAGATCGTCAACCTCGCGGATATGGCTTGGCGCGGGATCCGCCACCGCGAAGTCGAAGCTCTCGATCGCCTTTGCCACCTTCACCAGGTCGATCAACGGACGGGATATCCGCTTCGATGTGTAGACGACCACCGGCAACATCAGCAGGAGCAGGACGAGGCTCAGGGCCGCCGTGGTGTTGCGTATGCGGATCGAATCCGCCATCAGCTCCGCCGTCGGTGCGGCGATGCCGAGGAACAGAGCGGTTCCTCCCGTTCCGTCGATACGCTGGATGCGTGAGTACCACTCCTTGCCGCCGACATCGAGCTTGACTGCAACGTCCGCCGCCTCAACGGCTCCCGCCTTCCACTGCGCGAACAGCGCAGCAAGGGCCGCCACCTTGAGCTCCGGTACGGCCACCACGACGGTCTTGCCGTCCGCATCCTTCTTGAATATCCTGTCCGAATCGCGGTAGGCCAGCACCCTGCCCGCGCCGTCGAACAGGACCAACTCGGCCGACGGGCTGACCTTCTGGCTGCCGATCAGCCGGGACAGGCCCGTCAGGCTCATGTCGATTCCGACCGCACCAGAGCGGTCGGACGCAAATGTCGCCAGCGTGATTCCAACCTTCTGGTTGGAGGCAAAGATGTACGGCGCCGTCTGCACGATACCGTCCGGCGGGCTCTCTCGCTTTGCCTGCTCGTACCAGGGACGGACGCGGGGGTCGAACTGGTAATCCGGCTTGGATACGCTCTTTACCGGTGCAAGCTTCGCATCGTAGAAGTCGAACCGGCCAACAGCCGCGCCGGTGTCGCGGTTCACACTCTGAACCAGAAACATGGCCTCATCCGGCGCGCCGAATGTTGCCCGGTCCTTCGGCCTGTCCTTCAGGTTGCGCATCATCACGAAGGATCCGTTCCCGGTACCCGCATACACCGATCCGGCCGTCGGGTTCTGCCCCAGCGCAGCGGCCATGGACCCGAACTGTGCCAATCGTTCGCGATGAGTCCGCCCCGATACCAGCGACGTTTCGGCCAGCATCCTGATGGCGGTCTTCATCGGATCCAGTTCGGCATCAAGCACCCCCTTGAGTTCGCGGCCGACACGGGTGATCTTGTCGTTGGTGTCGCGCATGTCCCGCTCCGTGCCCATATACCAGGTCACCAGGGACAGAGCCAGGAAGAAGGCGATGATCAAACCGAGCATCAGCGTGAACAACCTGACATGCAATCGCTTCGCTCTTGGGTTCGCCGGATTCATTGCATGCACCTCGCGATGAGTTGGTTGACGGCCGGTCCGCCAAAGCGGCGTCGGGTTCGTTGGGGATAGAAAATCCAACGGGCTTGACTTGGTTTCGGGAAGTATGGCGGATGCCTAGTGCAGGCGTCAATCGCAGGTGCAATGCAATAGCCGCTTCGGCAAAACCAGGTGATTGCGGAAGCCGTCCCGGTGTGACCCGCGAACGATCGCGCATAAGCGATTCTCCCGGCTATTTCAATGTCGATCTTGAAATTGCCTGGAGTACCATTCAGCGCGACCTGCCGGAGTTGGCGGTTGCGGTGGGCAAAATTGCTCGCGGATGAATCTGCCAGGACTAGCTCGGCAGAATCCTTGACTGAACTTTGTTGGTCATCTAAAATGACCAACAAACAAGGAGTCCGCCATGCAGCAATTCAACATCGCCGAAGCCAAGGCCCATCTCTCGGAGCTGGTGCAAAAAGCCATGATGGGCGAGGAAATAGTCATCGCCCGCGACAACAAGCCGCTGGCGATGCTGGTGCCCATCAAGCGCGCCCGGCAGAAACGCATCCCCGGATCGGGCAAGGGGCAAATCCTGTTCATGGCCGATGACTTCGACGCGATCCCGCAAGGTTTCGAGGATTTCATCGGGTGATTGCGCTGCTCGACACCAATGCCTTCCTGCGCTGGGTGGAGGGCGACGACAAGCTTTCGGCCAAGGCGAAATCCTGCATTGCCAACCCGGACAACGAGATTCTCGTCAGCGTCGTCGTCGCTTGGGAACTGGCGATCAAGGCCGGCCAGGGCGGCATCAGGCTGGCATTGCCGGTCGGCCGTTATGTTGCGAGCCATATCGAGGCCAACGGTTTCCGTCTGCTCGGCATCGAACTTGACGACGTCGCCGCCATCGAAGCCCTGCCCCTGCATCACCGCGATCCCTTCGACCGCCTGCTGGTCGCACAGGCAAAAACCCGCAAGCTGCCCGTGGTCAGTGCCGACCGGGCATTTTCCGACTACGGCATCAAACGCATCTGGTAACCGACATGCAACAAACTGAAAACCTCAATATCGAAGCCTTCGAGCCGATGCCGACGCCCGAAGAAATCCACGCCCGCGTGCCGCTCTCCGAGGCCGCCGCAGAGTCGGTGCTGGCGGGACGGCGCACGCTGGAGCGCATCCTCGACGGCACCGACTCCCGCGTCTTCGTAGTGGTCGGCCCCTGCTCGATCCACGACCCCGTGGCCGGACTCGATTACGCACGGCGCCTGAAGACGCTGGCCGACGAAGTCGCCGGCACCATGGTGCTGGTGATGCGGGTGTATTTCGAGAAGCCGCGCACCGCGACCGGCTGGAAGGGCTACATCAACGACCCCTACATGGACGATTCCTTCCACATCGAGGAAGGCGTGCAGAAGGCGCGCGACTTCCTGCTCGCCGTGAATGAAATCGGACTGCCCGCCGGCACCGAGGCGCTCGATCCGATCGGCCCGCAGTACCTCGGCGACCTCATCGCCTGGGCCGCGATCGGCGCGCGCACCTCCGAATCGCAAACCCATCGCGAGATGTCCTCCGGCCTGTCCACCCCGGTCGGCTTCAAAAACGGCACCGACGGTTCGCTCGATGCGGCGGTCAACGCCATTATTTCCGCGGGCAGCCCGCACAGCTTTCTCGGCATCAACATGCAGGGCCGTTCCTGCGTCGTGCGCACCGCCGGCAACCGCTACGGCCATCTGGTGCTGCGCGGTGGCGGCGGCCGGCCGAACTACGATACCGTCAGCGTCTCGCTGGCCGAAGCGGCACTGGACAAGGCGAAACTGGCGCACAACATCGTGGTCGATTGCTCGCATGCCAACAGTTACAAGAAGCCCGAGCTGCAGCCGCTGGTAATGCACGACTGCATCAACCAGATCTGCGCCCAGCGCGCGGCAGGCCACCGCTCCATCGTCGGCCTGATGGTCGAGAGCTTCATCGAATCCGGCAACCAGCCGATTCCCGCCGACCTGTCGCAATTGAAATACGGCTGCTCGGTCACCGACGCCTGCGTCGACTGGCCGACCACCGAGAAAATGATCCGCGACGCGGACGCCACCCTGCGCGGCGCGCTCGCCCACCCCCACCCCGCCTGAGAATATCCATGAGCCTGATCCGACCTTTTCGCGGCTTGCGCCCGGCCACCGGCCAGGCCGGCGCCATCGCCGCCCCGCCCTACGACGTGCTTTCC
>JAIOPW010000320.1 GCA_021413665.1 Rhodocyclales bacterium
TGCCCTCCAGCGCGAACTCGGGATATGCGGTGACCTGCGCCGCGCTGGTCGCGATCAGGCCGTTGCTGCTGCTCGGGCATTGTTCGCCCGTGTGCATGAGCATGAAGCAGCCGGTGCCGTAGGTGTTCTTGGCCAGACCCGTCGTGAAGCAGGCCTGGCCGAACAATGCGCTTTGCTGGTCGCCGGCGATGCCGCCGATGGCAATGGGTGCGCCGAACAGGTCGGCACGGGTATGACCATAGGAGTGGCTGGAGGGATGGACCTCGGGGAGGACTTCGCGGGGGACGTCCAGCATTGCCAGCAGTTCCTCGTCCCACTGGTTGCGATGGATGTCGAACAGCATGGTGCGCGAGGCATTGCTGACATCGGTGGCGTGCACGGCGCCTCCGGTCAGTTGCCAGGTCAGCCATGAATCGACGGTACCGAAGGCCAACTCGCCGCGACGTGCCGCATCGCGGGCTGCCGGGCAATTGTCGAGTATCCACGCCAGCTTGGTGCCGGAAAAATAGGCGTCGATGACGAGCCCGGTCTTGTCTCGCACGAAAGCTTGATAGCCGCTCTTTTTCAGCGCCTCGCAGGCGGGTGCGGTGCGCCGGTCCTGCCAGACAATGGCGTTGCACAGCGGCTCGCCGCTGCGCCGGTTCCAGACCAGCGTGGTCTCGCGTTGATTGGTGATGCCGATCCCGGCGACGTCGATGGCCGCGATACCTGCTTCGCGTAGCGCCTCCTGCGCGGTGGCAAGCTGGCTGGACCATATTTCCCGGGGGTCGTGTTCGACCCATCCGGGCTGCGGAAAAATCTGGCGGAATTCGCGCTGCGCGCTGGCGACTATCCGGCCTTGCGTGTCGAACACGATGCTGCGCGAACTGGAGGTGCCTTGATCAAGAGCCAGCAGATAGCGGGGGCGGGTCATCGGGAAGCTCCTGCGGGTCATCGGGTGCGCTCTCGCGGAGCACGGGCTGCCACTGATTATGCCGCCAGTCACACCGACAGACGGAAACGCGGGTCAAAGGAGCGACGGGACTGCGCTTGTAAGCTTCCATTAAGAACGCTTATGTTAGTATTTCGCGCCGCAACAATGGCGCCGCTTCCGGCTTCCTGGCCGTGCGACGCAACAGGCACATCGGAGTCAGTCCGGCGGCATTTCCCGAACCGAATTCGCTGCAACAAGACCGGCACCCGGTTTCTCGAATCAATGTCGGCCCCAATCAACGCTCCACAAACAACAAGGAAGACGCATGAAGATCCACGAATATCAGGGCAAGGAACTCCTGAAGAAATTCGGCGTGACGGTCCCGCGCGGCATTCCCTGCTTTTCCGTCGACGAGGCGGTCAAGGCGCGCCAACGCCATCCTTGGCATGCAACTCAAGACGCACCAGACCGGTCCTGCGGGGCAGAAGGTGAATCGTCTCCTGGTCGAGGAAGGTGCGGATATCAAGAAGGAATACTACGTTGCTGCGCTGACCGACCGCGCCACGCAGAAGGTCGCCATGATGGCCTCCTCCGAGGGCGGCATGGACATCGAGGAAGTCGCGCACAAGACGCCGGAAAAGATCATCAAGGTCTTCGTCGATCCGGCGGCGGGCCTTACCGACGCCCAGGCCAATGAACTGGCGAAGGGCATCGGCGTGCCGGAGGGCTCCCTGGCTCAGGCCGTGGATACCCTGAAGAAGCTCTACACCTGCTACATGGAAACCGATGCCAGCCTGGCCGAAATCAATCCCCTGATCCTGGAAGGCAATGGCGGCATCAAGGCGCTCGACGCCAAGTTCAACTTCGACGCCAACGCGCTTTACCGTCACCCGGAGATCGTGGCCTACCGCGATCTGGATGAAGAGGACGCCGACGAGATCGAGGCATCGAAGTTCGACCTGGCCTACATCTCGCTCGACGGCAACATCGGCTGCCTGGTGAATGGCGCCGGCCTGGCGATGGCGACCATGGACACCATCAAGCTGTTCGGCGCCGAGCCGGCCAACTTCCTCGACGTCGGCGGCGGTGCCACCACCGAGAAGGTCACCGAAGCCTTCAAGATCATGCTCAAGAACCCCAAGGTCAAAGGCATTTTGGTGAATATTTTCGGCGGCATCATGAAGTGCGACACCATCGCCGAAGGCGTGGTCGCAGCCGCCAAGGAAACCCACCTCAGCGTGCCGCTGGTGGTGCGCATGAAGGGCACCAACGAAGACCTCGGCAAGAAGATCCTCAAGGATTCCGGCTTGCCGATCATTTCCGCCGACACCATGGCCGACGCCGCGAGCAAGATCGTCGCCGCCGTCAAGTAAGGAATAACTATGTCCATCCTGATCAACAAAGATTCCAAGGTCATCACCCAGGGCATCACCGGGAAGACGGGCCAGTTTCATACCGAGAAGTGCCAGGAGTACGCCAACGGCAAGAACTGCTTCGTTGCCGGCGTGAATCCGAAGAAGGCCGGCGAGAAGGTCTTCGACATTCCGATCTTCGGCTCGGTCAAGGAAGCCAGGGCGCAGACCGGCGCCACGGTTTCGGTGATCTACGTACCGCCCGCCGGCGCCGCCGACGCGATCTGGGAAGCCTGCGAAGCCGACCTCGACCTGGCGATCTGCATCACCGAAGGCATCCCCGTGCGCGACATGCTGATGGTGCGCAACAAGATGAAGGCCAAGGAAGCCAAGGGCGGCAAGAAGACCCTGCTGCTCGGCCCCAACTGCCCTGGCCTGATCACGCCCGATGAGATCAAGATCGGCATCATGCCCGGTCACATCCACCGCAAGGGACGGATCGGCGTGGTCTCGCGTTCCGGCACGCTGACCTACGAAGCCGTGGCGCAGCTTACCGAAATCGGCCTAGGCCAGTCCTCGGCGGTCGGCATCGGTGGCGATCCGATCAACGGCCTGAAGCACATCGACATCATGAGAGCCTTCAACGATGACCCCGACACCGACGCGGTGATCATGATCGGGGAAATCGGCGGTCCGGACGAAGCCGAAGCGGCGGTGTGGTGCAAGGCCAACATGAGGAAGCCCATCGTCGGCTTCATCGCCGGCGTCACGGCGCCGGCCGGCAAGCGCATGGGCCATGCCGGGGCGCTGATCTCGGGCGGTGCCGACACGGCGGATGCCAAGCTGGCGATCATGGAGGAATGCGGCTTTACCGTAACCCGCAATCCTTCGGAAATGGCCAAGCTGCTGAAGGCCCTTCTCAAGTAGCAGAGTCGGCGCTGATGAAGCCCCTGCGCTACAAGGCGGTCGAGCAAGAAACGCTCTCCTCGCCGTAGCGGATGGCGACACGCCAAAAAGCCGCACCGATGCAAGCCGGGGCGGCTTTTTTGCGCATAGAATCCGGACATGCCGCCGTCGGCCGAGGGCGAATGTCATGAAATTGATTGACGGAGTTGATGCGGGACTGTAAGAATTGCGTTTATTGTCCTGTTTTAATGAGGGCTCTCACACAGGGTAGCGACCGATGAAGAAGGCGGACTTCTGGAAGAGTGACTGGTTCTTCGGTGTTGTGGTCAGCGTCGTTGTGCTGATTCTGGGGAATGGCGATCTGCTGCAGGGCCTGGAGCGCAAGGCCTATGACATGGGTGTGGCAGCCGCATCGCGCGCGCCCTCGGACAAGATCGCCGTAATCGCGATCGACAAGGCCAGCCTGGACAACATCGGTCGCTGGCCGTGGTCGCGCGAAGTCATGGCCGACATGGTGGACAAGCTTGCCGCCGCCAAGGCCAAGGTGATCGCCACCACGGTGTTTTACTCCGAACCACAGCGTGATCAGGGCATGGCGTACATCAGCAAGCTGATCGAGACCTGCGGCGTGACCATTCCTTCCGTTGTCGCGGTCGCCGCAGCGCCAGCCGCGCCGGTGGCGGGTGAACCTGCCGCCCCCGCTCCGCCCCCGGTACCTGCCGCACATTCCACCTGCCCTCAGATCGAGTCGCTTCTAATCGAGGCCGACCAGAAACTCAACACCGACCGCCGCCTGGCCGACGCACTCGCCAAGGCGGGCAATGTCGCACTGCCGATGCTTTTTGTGCTCGGCGAGCCACGCGGCAGGCCGGACAAGGACCTGCCCGATTACATCAAGAAGAATGCCGTCAAACTGTCCGGCGGCGGGGACGCACCGCCCTACCCGACCCTTGGCGTCGATGCCGGCGTGATCGAGCCACTGGGCAAGGTGGCGACCTCCATCGGCCACCTCAACGTGACGCCGGACGTCGACGGCGCGATTCGCACCGAGCCGCTGGTGCTGGCCCACTTCGATCAGGCCTATCCATCCCTGTCGCTGCTGGTGGCTGCGAAAAGTCACAACCTGACGGTCGCCGACATTCAGGTCAAGGCGGGAGACTCCGTAAAACTCGGCAAGCTCAAGATCGGCACCGACCTCGATACGAGGATGCTGACCTTTTACTACAAGGACAAGGACGGCGGCCCGGCCTTTCCGGTCGATTCCTTCTTCGACGTCAAGAGTGGCAAGATTCCCTACGAGAAATACCGTGACAAGATCGTCCTGATCGGACCGACCTCGTCGTCGGTCGGCAGCGTGTTCGTCACGCCGATCAGTCCGGCCATGCCGTCCGTGCTGATGCAGGCACACGCCGTGTCGAGCCTGCTGTCCGAGCATTTCTTCGTCGCGCCGACCTGGGGTTTCTGGGTCGAGAAGCTGGTCTTCCTGCTGATCGCCGCCTATCTGATCGCCCTGCTGCCGAGGATCAAGGCCGGCATGGACGCAGGCATCACCGCCGGCCTGCTGGTGATGCTGATCGTGGTCCATTTCGCGCTGATGACGACCCAGTTGATGTGGCTGCAGTTGATGGTGCCGGCGACCTTGCTGCTGGTCGGCCATCTGCTGCTGACCACCAAGCGATTCCTGGTGTCCGAGCGCGGCAAGGAAAAGTCCGATGCGGATTCGGCCGAGTCGAACCGCATGCTGGGTCTGGCCTTCCAGGGCCAGGGCCAGCTCGACATGGCGTTCGACAAGTTCCGCAAGTGCCCGATGGACGACGCCTTGATGGAGAACATGTACAACCTGGCGCTGGATTTTGA
Source organism: Rhodocyclales bacterium (assembly GCA_021413665.1). Lineage (GTDB taxonomy): Bacteria > Pseudomonadota > Gammaproteobacteria > Burkholderiales > Rhodocyclaceae > Sulfuritalea. Next base: position 5,029 of record JAIOPW010000320.1, read on the forward strand.
ACGCAAGCGCCAGTTCAACAAGGCCGAAGCCGCGTTCCGCTACATCTTCGATTACAACCCGAAGTTCCGCGATATCGAATCCCGGGTCAATCGCGCCAAGCAGCTTTCCGAGACGGTGATCCTCGGCGGCGGCGGAGGCGGGCGCAGCAATGCCAGCCTGATCGATACGGCGGGCAACGTCGAGAAGCCGATGCTGGGCCGGTATGAAATAGAGAAGGAGCTGGGCAAGGGAGCGATGGGCGTGGTCTACCTGGGCCGTGATCCGAAGATCAACCGGGTGGTGGCGATCAAGACCATGGCCCTGTCGCAGGAGTTCGAGGCGGACGAACTGGTCGAGGTCAAGGAGCGCTTCTTCCGTGAAGCCGAAACCGCCGGGCGCCTCAACCACGCTAACATCGTGACCATGTTCGATGCCGGCGAGGAGCACGACCTGGCCTACATCGCGATGGAATTCCTCAAGGGCAAGGACCTTGTTCCCTACGCCAAGCCCGGCAATCTGCTGCCGCTGCCGCGCGTCATGAGCATCGTCGCGCGCGTGGCAGATGCGCTGTCCTACGCGCACGAAAACAATGTCGTGCACCGGGACATCAAGCCGGCGAACATCATGTACGAGCCTGAGTCCGACCAGGTCAAGGTGACCGACTTCGGCATCGCGCGGATTACCGATTCGTCGAAGACCAAGACCGGCATGGTGCT
>JAIOPW010000321.1 GCA_021413665.1 Rhodocyclales bacterium
CGGTTCCACCCGTGCCGGCATCCGCGAGATGCTGACCGCATTCATCGGGCGCGACATCCGCCGCATCGTCGCCCTGCGCGGCGACCTGCCCTCGGGCATGGCCGATGCCGGCGAATTCCGCTACGCCAACGAGCTTGTCGAGTTCATTCGCGCCGAGACCGGTGCACGCTTTCACATCGAGGTGGCCGCCTACCCCGAGTGGCATCCGCAGGCGAAGAGCCCACGCGAAGACCTCCTGAATTTCAAGCGCAAGGTTGAAGCTGGTGCGAGTTCGGCGATCACCCAGTACTTCTACAACACCGATGCCTACGAGCATTTCGTGGCGGAAGCCAGGGCGCTCGGAGTCTCCGTGCCCATCGTTCCCGGCATCATGCCGATCGCCAGCTTTTCCAAGCTGGCCCGCTTTTCCGACGCCTGCGGCGCCGAGATCCCGCGCTGGATGCGGCGCAAATTCGAGAGCTTCGGCGACGACAGGGATTCGATCCGCGCCTTCGGCCTCGATGTGGTGACCGAACTCTGCCAGCGACTGATCGAACGCGGCGCGCCGGGCTTACATTTCTATTCCATGAACCAGGCGGGGCTCACATTAGAGCTCTGCAACCGCCTGGGTCTGCAGGGCCGCTAGAGACTTTCCGAAAGCAACTGCTGCAAGGCCGCGCGCAGCCTTCCAGGCGGCACTGGTTCCCTGAGCAGAGGGAACCCGGCGCGGCGCGCGGCGGCGTGGGTTTCCACGTCCACAGCCGCGCTGACCAGCAGAATGCCCATCGGGCCGAAGTTCCGCTGCAAGTCTTCACCCAGTTCAATCCCGCTCACGTTGCCCGACAGAAGCGTGTTGCAGATCGCCAGGTTGGGCAGCAACGGGCTTTCACGGCAGCAACGCAGTGCTTCCTCGCGATTCGCCGCGAGCAATACACGTCCGCCCCAACTGAGGATCGCCTGCTCCATTCCGGTCCGGACCAGGGCATCGCTTTCCACCACCAGCACCGTGCCGAATATTTTCGTCTGGTCGGTGGCCGGCTGCGACCGCGGGAACCCGACCGGCTGCACTGCTGGCGGCTCGGCATCCTCGGCCAACGGCAATTCAATCCAGAATACGGAGCCCCACCCTGATCGCGACCTGAGACCCAATGGAGCGGACAACAGGGCCGCGAGGCGGCGGCAAATGGCCAAACCAAGTCCCAGTCCCTTGGCCTGATCGCGTTCAGGATTTCCCAACTGCACGTACTCCTCGAAGATCGTCGCGCGCGCACGCTCCGGAATTCCTTCGCCGGTGTCCCAAATCTCGATCCTTGCGACATCGTGCCACCGGCGACATGCCACCAGTACGCCGCCGGTGCGGGTATAGCGCAGGGCGTTGCCGACCAGGTTAAGCAAAATGCGCTCGACTATCCTTTGGTCGCTATGTACCCGGATGCGCGTCGGTCTGACCCTGAGCTGCAAGCCCTTATGTTCGGCCAGCAAGGAAAGATCCCGTGCCAGGCCGTCGAACAGGGAAGCCATCGGAAAGCTGGAAATCTGTGGAATGACCTTGCCCTCATCCAGTCGTGACACGTCAAGGATTGCATCAAGCAGGTTCTGCAGGCTGTCTACCGCCAACTGAATATGCGCGACCAGCCGCGGCTCACCCTTTGCCGCTTTTGACTCGGCAAGACGGGAGACGAAGAGTCCGAGCGCGTGCAGCGGTTGACGCAGATCGTGACTTGCCGCTGCAAGAAAGTGCGACTTGGCAATCGTCGCATGCTCGGCGGCCTCCTTCTCCAGCAGCAGGTCGTGCGTTGCCTCTTCTACCCTCGCATGCAGTTCTTCGTGCGTCATGCCGACGCGTTCGGCCATGGCGTTGATGCCGGCCGCCAGCGACTGCAATGCTCCCGCGGAAGTGGTTCCCATCCGCGCTGCGAGGTCTCCGTGGCCAATGCGTTCGACCACCTCGCTGGCCTCGAGCAGGGGTCTTGTCACCCCACGCGCGATGCGTTGCGCGAGCCAGCCGCCAAGCAGGGATCCAATCAAGGCGACCAACAAACCGATACCCGCCAGTCGCTCGCTCTCGCGAGAAACGTCCGATAAGGACAGCTCGACGACAACGTGGCCGACGACTTTCGAGGCCGGCGCCTGGAATGCTTCCGCACCGGCATAGATATCGTCCACGGGCAGGCTGCTGCGTAACACCGGCTCGACGAACAGCAACACGTCCCGCCCCAGGCGATGGCCCTCGATCCGACCAGGCGCGGGCCACGCCGACGTATGCAACTCCCCGCTACGCGCCATGATGGCGCCCTGTGCATCAACGATCGCGGCGCCACGCACGTCGCTGTCGATAAGAATTGCGGACTCGGTCAGCGCTGAAAGGCTTGCGCGCTGCCCGGAAAAGATTCCGTACTCGGCCGCGGTCGCCATTTGCCGAGAGATCGCATTGCCGCGTGTGCGCATCGTCTGCTGTAGATTATCGATCGAATGCCACAGGAACACGGCGGTCAACAGCGACGCTACCAGCGTCACCGGCAGCAGCGCCAACAGGATCATGCGCTTGCGCAAGCTCATGCTCATGGCCGGTCCTTCTGCCGCAACTGCTCGCCGAGTTGTGATTCATCCAGCGCCAGGCCAAGCGAGCGAGCGACATTCTGATTGACCGCAACAACGAACTCGCGTGGCGACTGGGGTGGCAACAACGGCCTGCCCGTCATTGCCTGGCGCAGCAACTCGCCTCCGCGCGTACCGACCTGGGCCGGCGTCGAATACAAGGCCAGCAGGGCGCCAGCCTTGACATAGGCCGGTGAAAATCCGGTGAGGGGTACTTGCCGGCGATATGCCGCCGTCAGAATATTGGCGGCGGTCTGGCTATTGAAGACGACTGGATCGGGCAAGGCAAGCAAAACATCAACATCGGGCAACAACGACTGCAAGGCGGGATACAGTCCGCCCGCGGCCACCGCCGAAGCGACCAGTTGCAGACCTCTCTCCTTCGCGGCCTTTTCCAGGGCCTGGGTATGGCCTTTCGATTCTCCGCCGACGAGTATCCCGACATTGCGCGCGTCCGGCAATGCCAGCCGGATCAACTCAAGATGACGCGCCGGCGACTGGTCGAGGAACACCGCCGACAGCGACCCGGTGCGCAAGCGCGCCGGGTCGGCAATCCGCTCGAAGGCAAGGCGCGGCACAAGAATCGCCAGCAAGGGCGGTGGTGTCGCGTCGCGCGCAAACAGGTCCTGCATGCCACGCTGGGCGGCAGTACCGACGGCAACAACCCACTGCGGCTCCGGCGTCGCGCTGCCGAACTGGCTCCAATGCGCAATGCGCCAGTCGACGCGCCCCGGCAGGACCTGTTCGACTTCTGCGCGCAGCGCTTCGGCCGCTTCGGCGTGCGGACCCCCGGTGTCCGACAAGGCGACCCACACTGGAACGGTTCCCGCCGCGCCAGCGAAACCATATGTCATTAGACATAGGCAAGCAGCGGCGGCAGCGAAAAATCGGCGCCGCATCGCTCAAAAGTCCAGGCGCAAGGCGGCGAAAGTTCGACGCTCGAAGCGTTGGTCGACCTTGTGAACCTGATAGCTGCCATTGATGGCCTGGACGGTCAGGCTCGCCTCGCCCCGAGTGGCGCCGATGGAAAACGATTTGGCAAGGCGAACGTCCAGCCGGCGCGGCGTGTTGATCAGATCGCTGCCGCCCGTCCACCTGAAGGGCGTTGAACTTGTGGAAATCGCGCTGAAATCAAACCCGGCGGGAAGCTTCTGGAACCAGACCAGCGAATGCGACCGGAAGGGGGCCTCCAGGGGATCGGTATTCATTGACGTCGATCGCCGCACGCTTCGAATGTGCATCTCGGACAGCACCAACCTAGTGTCGGCCAATGGTCGCCAGTCAAACTGATATTCAAATCCGTGCAGCAACGGACCGGGGCGATTCACGAAGTCAAAGCTGGTGAACGGCAGGAGGGGGTACGCGGGATTCGGAATGGTTCGAGTAACCGCATCGATTCGATCGTCCATCCGCTCCTCGAACGCACGAACATCGACCCTCAGATTGGCCTGCCGAATGTTCCCCAGGTAGCCAATCTCGCGACTGACCATGCTTTCCGCCTTGACGGTGCCCGAAGACAGATACGGCCAACCCTGCACGGGAACCTGGGTACCCACGGGTACCGGGAAGATACCAAAGAGAAGCACGCCCGGAGTGAGATTGAAAAGACGGGAGTCGGCACGCAGTTCATAGAATGTCGGCGGGCGCTGGGATTTCGTAACGCCGGCGCGCAGCGTGTGATCGGGCGTCACGTGGAAGTTGGCGGCAAGCCGCGGCGAAAACGTCGTACCGGTGTAGCTGTGGCCCTCATACATCCCGCTGGCCTGCAACAGCCATTGGGCATGCGGACGCCATTCGACGGTGCCAAATCCGCGCCACTGATGCAGCGAAATGCTGTCGGTGCTGAAGTACAACGGGGGTGATTGCACCGCTTCGTGGCGCCACTCCCCCCCCCACGCCAGGCGCCACGAGTGATCAACGACCCGGGAATGCTGCAGCCCCAGCTCCGTGCGCTGCGCGCTGCCGCTGCTGTCGCTCACCGCACTCATGCCGCTTCCCGCCACCAGGACCCGACTGACGAAATACTCGCGCTCGTGCGTGAGGCGCAACTCCATCTTTTCGTCCGGCGCCAATTGCCGCTGCCAGCGCAACAACAAGAAGGCATCGGTTTGCCCGATGGTCCGATAGGGATTGCCCGGCGTTCCAGCGCCATCGCCGCGCGCAATCTCGCCCGTACCGAACTGGAACATCAGATCATCGCTCGGCGTCGGCACAAGGTCGGCGCGAAACTGCAGGCGCGAAACATGGCTATCGTCGTAGACCCGCTCGAAACCACGGTCAACGCGGCGCGAGGCCGTGATGCGGAAACCGGCCTTTTCATCGCCCCAGCCGACACGCGCGACATTGTCCTCGACGCCCCTGTCGCCCATTGTCGCCGAAACCATTGCGCCATGAGTGTCTGCGGCGTTCCGCGTAACGATGTTTACGACACCGAGGAACGCGTTGGCGCCGTAGGAGGCCGAGTTCGAGCCGCGCAACACCTCGATGCGCTCGATATCCTCGAGCACGATGCCTCGCAGCCCCAGATTGGTATCGCCAAACAGCAACGAGGAATACAAAGAGCGGCCATCGACAAATACCTGCATCCGGGACCCATAGGTATCCATCCCCGAGTGATAGCTGGCTTGCGGATTCGCGCCGTTTCGATAGGTAAACAGGAAGCCCGGCACCAGGCGCAGCGCTTCGGCGACATCGCGCGCGCCTGAACGACGTATGGTGTCGGCGTCGATCACCGTCACCGCGCCGGGCACCTCGTTGAGCGGCTGCGCCAGGCGGCTGACGGAAAGCACGACCGGCAAATCCGCAAGATAGTCGTGCTCGGAAACCTCCTGCGCCGCCGCCGATGCGCCCAGCCAGGCGAGCGCAACCGCCAGGGCGCGCAACATCGCATGGATCCGCGCCGCCATCACCACCCGGTATGAATATGCCGCCATCGTCACCCGATTATAGGTGCGAAGCCGCTTCGAGGCTACCTGCGACTGACCGCGGCAACGCCGGCGACAACCAGTGCGACACCGACCATCTGCGCCGTCGAGAAGCCCTCGTTCAGCAGCAGCCAGGCCAAGACGATGGTCAACAGCGGACCGACCATGCCCACCAGCGCGGCCTGCCCACTGCCGATGCGGCGAATCGCGGCCGACTGGG
>JAIOPW010000279.1 GCA_021413665.1 Rhodocyclales bacterium
CGCGCGCTCCCACGAGGGGCGACGGTAAACGAGCCCCTCCACGTCGTTGTAGGGGATGAAGTTCATCACCGCGTACTTGCCCGCGAGCAGCCGCACGATGCCGGCGAGTTCGTCATCGCCGTCGTTGATGCCCTCGAGCAGCGTCCACTGGTACTGGATGGGATAGCCGGTAGCGCGGGCGTACTGTTCCGCCAGCTCCACCAGTTCGGCCGGATCGATGCGTTGCGCCTTCGGCAGCAGTTGCGCCCGCAGCTCGGCGCGCGTCGTATGCAGCGACAACGCCAGCGCCGGCTTGACGCGCTCCTGAGGCAGGCGCTCGAAGACGCGGCGGTCGCCGACGGTGGAGAACACCAGGCTCTTGTGGCCGATGCCACCGGCCGTGCCGAGCAGGTCCATGGCGTCGAGCACGTTGTCGATGTTGTGCGCCGGCTCGCCCATCCCCATGAACACGACCTTGCCCACCTTGCGCCGGGCCCGGGCCAGCGCCACCTGGGCGACGACCTCGGCGCTGCCAAGCTGGCGCAGCAAACCGCTGCGCCCGGTCATGCAGAAGCTGCAGCCGACGGCGCAGCCGACCTGGCTCGACACGCACAGGCCGTCGCGCGGCAACAGCACGCTTTCCACCGCCTGACCGTCGGCCAGTTGCACCAGGAGGCGCGAGGAGCCGTCGGCACCGCGATGCTCGGAAGTGACCCGCGCCAGCGTTGCCAGCTCCGCGGCCAGTGCCGGCAGCGCGACACGCAGCGACTGCGGGAAAAAATCCTCGGCGGGGACGGGCCCGCTATCGAGCGCCCGCCCCTGCGTCCAGGCGCGCAGGATGCGCTCCTCGTGGCAGGGCTTGGCGCCGGCACGGCGCAGGGTTTGCCGGATCTGGTCGATACGCATGGCTGGCGATGCTAGCACCGCCGCCGTACCACCGGCGCCGACTTTTCCCCTTCGGTACTAGACGCAGCCCGTCGGCTTGGGCATCCCGGCGTAACGCGCGGCCTGCTTGGCCGGGCCGTAGGGGAAAAGGTCGAACAGGTATTTCTTGTCGCCGAACTGCTCGCCCAACGCGCCGCCGATCAGCTTCGACATCACGCGCAGGTTGGGGGCCGTGCCGTTTTCCGCGTAGTACTCGCGGATCCAGCGCACCACCTGCCAGTGTTCGTCGGCCAGGGCAAGCTGGTCACGGTCGGCGAGGCATTGCGCCACGTCCTCGCTCCAGTCGTCCAGGGACGCCAGATAGCCTTCGGCGTCGGTTTCAATCTCGCGGCCATTTACGTTGATCATTTTGGTCTCTCCATCGGGGTTGGGATATTACTTGACTATTTTTGTCGGATTATAGGATGAAGTGCGTACGCGTGCATAGAGATCCTCGCCGGCGCCATCGCCCGAACTTATCGCCGGCCCCCGCTTTCCGGGCGGCCCGGAGACGGGCAAGCCGCCACAGCTATGGACGCAGGCCCCGCAAATCCGGATAATTCGGCAGTTCACATTTGTCGCTGGCCTGCGTGCAGGGGACCCCCGGACGCAGGTCAATTTTTTCCCTTTGTCCCGAAAGAGCACCATGGCCGCTGCAATGCCCCAGATGGCAATCCCCCCCGCCGCCAGCCGGCTTCTGCTTTCCGGCAACGAAGCCGTTGCCCGCGCCGTATGGGAATCCGGCGTGCGCGTCGCCGCCGCCTATCCCGGCACGCCTTCGACCGAGATGCTCGAAGTCATTTCCGGCTATCCCGACATCTATGCAGAATGGTCGGTGAACGAGAAGGTATCGCTCGAAGTCGCCATCGGCGCCGCCTTTGCCGGCTCGCGCTCCTTCTGCTGCATGAAGCACGTCGGCATGAACGTCGCCTCCGATGCGCTGATGACCCTGACCCTGACCGGCGTGGTCGGCGGCCTGGTGATCGCCATCGCCGACGACGTCGGCCTCTCCTCGTCGCAGAACGAGCAGGATTCGCGCTACTGGGGCCGCTTCGCCCACCTGCCGATGTTCGAGCCCTCGGATTCGCAGGAAGCCTACGAGATGACCAAGGCAGCCTACGATTTCTCCGAGAGATTCGAGGTGCCGGTGATCCTGCGCATGACGACGCGCATCAACCACGTCAAGGGTCTGGTCAGCGTCGGCGAGCGCGTCGCGCATGCCGCCTCCGGCTTCAAGAAGGAACCGGCGCGCTGGGTGATGACCCCGTCCGGCGCCGGCAAGCGCATACCGCTGATGTTCGAGCGCGACAAGGCGCTGCGCGCCGAAACGGAAATCTCGCCGCTCAACACCATCGAAAACGGCAAGGACAAGCGGGTCGGCTTCGTCACCTCCGGTCCCGCCTACATGCACGTGCGCGAATCCTTCCCCGATGCGCCGGTGCTCAAGCTCGGCTTCTCCTGCCCGGTGCCGACCGACAAGATCCGCGCCTTCGCCGCCACGGTGGAAACCCTGGTCGTGGTCGAGGAAGTCGAGCCGCTGGT
>JAIOPW010000280.1 GCA_021413665.1 Rhodocyclales bacterium
GTTGGCGTGGGATACGTGGTTCCCTACCATCGGGGCCTTGCCCGTCACTTGACATACGCGAGACATGTAATGCTCCTGAATGCTGATTTCGCAAAGCTCGCTAGTTTACCAAACATTTGCCACAAAACTCAATCCTTTTTAAATCAATCCGCGCTCGGCGAAGGAAAGTGGCCTTGCACCGCCCGCGACGATGAAATGGTCGAGCAGTCTGACGTCGATAAGAGCCAGTGCCTGCTTCAGGGATGAAGTGAGCACTTCATCGGCGCGCGACGGCTCAGCGAGGCCGGAAGGGTGATTGTGGGCGAGGATTACGGCGCCGGCGTTATGTGCCAGTGCCCGTTTGACGACTTCACGCGGATAAACGCTGGTTTGCGTCAGCGTACCGCGAAACAGCTCTTCGCTGGCGATTAGCCTGTTTTGGGCATCCAGCCAGAGCGCAATGAAGACCTCGTGTGGCAGTTTACCCAGTGAAAGACGCAACCAGTCGCGAACTGCCTCCGGCGAAGCCAGTGCATCCTTTAGTTTGAGTGGTGCTGCGAGCGCACGACGTGCCAGTTCCAGGGATGCGGCAAGCTGGGCGGCTTTTGCCGGTCCGATACCTGGCAGGCGGGCGAGTTCCCGGGTGGTCGCGGCGGCAAGGCTGGCGAGGTCGCCGTCAAAGCTCGCGAGTAATTCGCGGGCCAGATCCACGGCGCTCTTGCCGCGTACGCCGACGCGCAGAAAGATCGCCAGCAATTCGGCGTCCGACAGCGCCGCAGCACCATACTGGACCAGCCGCTCGCGCGGACGTTCGCCTACGGGCCAATCGCGTATGGCCATGGTTTAGAATCCCTGCTTGATTGCCGATTGACGGGATTTTAATGTCATGAATGAATTTCTGGGCAAACGTATCGTGCTGGGCGTGACCGGAGGCGTGGCGGCCTACAAGGCAGCCGAACTGGTGCGCCTCCTGGTCAAGGCCGGTGCCGAAGTCGATGTCGCACTGACCGCCGCAGGCGCGCAGTTCGTCGGCGCCGCCACTTTCCAGGCGCTCACAGGCCGCCGCGTCTGGCAGGCGCTGTGGGACGAACGCATGGACAACGGCATGGCGCATATCGACCTCACGCGCGGCGCAACTGCCTTGTTGGTGGCCCCGGCCACGGCCGACTTTCTTGCCAAGCTGGCGCACGGTTTTGCCGATGACCTGCTGTCCACGCTTTGCCTGGCGCGCGATTGCCCTTTGCTGGTGGCGCCGGCGATGAACCGCCAGATGTGGGAGAACCCCGCCACGCAGCGCAACGTCGTGCAACTGCGGTCCGACGGGATCAAGGTCCTCGGACCGGCGCACGGCGAGCAGGCCTGCGGCGAAGTCGGCGACGGACGCATGCTCGAAGCCGCCGAACTGTTCGACGACCTGTATGCGGCCCTGCAGGCCAAGCCACTCGCCGGCAGGCGTGTCCTGTTGACCGCCGGGCCGACTTTCGAAGCGCTCGACCCGGTGCGCGGCTTGACCAACAGCAGTTCCGGCAAGATGGGCTTCGCGCTGGCGCGTGCCTGTGCCGAAGCGGGCGCCGAAGTGACGCTGGTGGCCGGCCCCGTGACTTTGGCGACGCCGCGTGGAGTGCGGCGCGTCGATGTGCAGAGCGCCCTGCAAATGCACGATGCGGCAATGCAGGCCGTGCCGGGTCAGGATGTCTTCATCGCAGTGGCCGCAGTGGCCGACTACCGGCCGCGAAATGCAGCCGAGCACAAGATCAAGAAGGGTTCGGCAAGTGTCACGCTCGAACTCGAAGCGAATCCGGACATCCTCGCGGAAGTTGCCGCACGGCCCGATGCTCCGCTGTGCGTCGGTTTTGCTGCCGAAAGCCGTGATCTGGGGACCTACGCCGAAGGCAAGCGCATCGCGAAGAAGCTTGCTCTGGTGGTTGGTAACCTGGTGCAGGATGGGCTGGGTGGTGATACCAATTCAGTGACACTGTTCGACGAGACGGGTTCGTACGGGCTACCGCCCGCGGACAAGTCCGAGGTAGCGCGCGGCATCGTCAAGCACATCGTACGCCTGCTGGAGGGAACGAATGAGCAGCATTGACCTGAAGATACTCGATGCCCGGCTGAAAGATCCGCAGTACGTACCGCGGTACGCGACCCTCGGATCGGCCGGAATCGACCTGCGTGCCTGCATCGAACGGGCGATCAAGATCCGTCCCGGCGAAACCGTTCTGGTGCCGACCGGCATCGCGATTCACCTCTCCGATCCCGGACTGGCCGCCATGATCCTGCCGCGTTCCGGACTGGGGCACAAGCACGGCATTGTGCTGGGCAACCTGGTGGGCCTGATCGATTCCGATTATCAGGGCGAGATATTCGTCTCAACCTGGAACCGTGGTCACGATACCTTCACGCTGAATCCGCTGGACCGCCTGGCGCAACTGGTCGTGGTGCCGGTGGTACAGGTGGCCTTCAACGTGGTCGACGAGTTTCCTGCCAGCGAGCGCGGTGCCGGGGGCTTCGGCAGCACCGGTATCGGCGACTGAGGCCGCCCGATATGGATGCGCTGCTCAAGCTAGTACTAGTGACCGTCGCCGCAACGTCTCTGCATGCCCTTGCGGCGCCTCCCGGGGCGACCCTGTCGCCGCGAGTCACGGAGATCATTGCGTCACGTTGCTCCCTATGCCACGGCATGGAGGGGCAGAGCGCCAGCGCGGTTTATCCGCGGCTGGCCGCCCAGCATCCTGACTACCTGGTCAAGCAGTTGAAGGACTTTCGCGATGGCCGGCGCAAGAGCGAGACCATGACCGACATGGCGAAGGACCTCAAGGACGAGGACATTGCCGGCATGGCCTCGTATTTCTCGGGCAGGACGGCCGCCGCCCGTCAGCCGGGTGATACCGATCTCGCCGCTGTGGGGAAGTACATCTTTCAGCGCGGCAACAGCTATTCGGGAGTGGCGGCGTGCGCCTCCTGCCACGGTGCCAATGGTTATGGCACCCAGCAGTTGCCGCGCCTGGCCGGCCAGCATCCCGCCTATCTGGAGGTGCAGTTGAAGGAATTCAGCAAGCGCGAGCGCAATAACGACAATGCCGTGATGCACGCTGTTGCAGCGAAGCTGACCGAACTGGAGATGCGCGCCGTAGCGGTCTATGTCGGCGGGTTGCAGTAGACGTTCCGCCGTATCGCCGGCGCCGACTTGTCGGCCAGGCTGAAATGACAAACCCCGCCGCGGCGGGGTTTGTCATTTGCTACCGTGTTATCCCGATCAGGTCGACATCTCGGTCAGGATGTTCTTCAGCCAGCTTTCACCGTAAGCGTGCTCCGCCTTGCCGAGCGAGAAGTCGGCGGGTGAAATCGCGGTCGCGCTGGACTTGATCTTTCCGCCTTCCAGCTTGAACACCTGCGCGATGCTGACCGACTCGTGGTCGCTGATGGCGCTGTAGCAGACGTTGATGCCGGAGAACTCGATGGTTTCCTTGCCGTTGAGCAGATTGACCACGTTCATGGCGCAGACCTTGGCCTGGGAATTGGCCGAGTAGCCGGACTTCGGCATCGGGGGTCCGTCGGAGGGCAGCGCCGTGGCATCGCCGATGACGTGAATGCCCTTGTGCTTGGTCGACTCGAAGCTGACCGCATCGACCGGACACCACTTCTTGTCGTCGCCGACGAGGCCAGCCTTGACGGCGATGTCGCCGGCACGCTGCGGTGGGATCAGGTTGATGACGTCGCCCTTGAAGTCCTCGATGCCTTCGACGCTGACCAGCTTGGCACCGGTGTCGGCCTTGGTGATCTTCTTGCCGCCGATGTACTGGAAGTTGTCCTTGTAATAGGTGCTCCAGGCCTTGGTGAACAGTGGCTTCTTGGAAACCACGTCGGGGTTGGCATCGAGCAGGATCAGCTTCGACTTCGGCTTGTGGGTCTTCAGGTAATGGGCGATCAGACAGGAGCGCTCGTAAGGTCCGGGCGGGCAGCGATAGGGCGTCAGCGGCATGCTGATGATGACGGTACCGCCATCCTTCATCGACTGGAGCTGGTTGCGCAGCAGGGTCGATTGCGCGCCGGCTTTCCAGGCGTGCGGGAAGATTTCCGCGGTCTTGGCGTCGTAGCCTTCGATTTCCTCGGTGCGGAAGTCGATGCCGGGCGAGACGATCAGGCGGTCATAGTCCAGCGTGCCCTGGTCGGTGACCACTTTCTTTGCCGCCGGGTCGATGCCCGTGACTTCAGCGTAGACCATCTTGACGCCGTGATTCGCCGCCAGCTTGTCGTAGCCGATGGTCAGGGAATTCATGTCGTTGGTGAGGCCGGCGATGTAGAAATTGCTGAACGGGCAGGATACGAACTGCTTGTTCCTCTCGATCATCACGACTTCAATCGACTTGTCCAGCATACGCACATACTTGGCAGCGATGGTGCCGCCGTAGCCGCCGCCGACCACCACCACGCGGCGTCCGCTCTTGGGCATGAGTTCCGCCGCCATGCCGATCATCGGGAGGCCAGCGGCTCCGGCTGCGCCGGCTCCGGCACCAACCAGTTTCAGGAAACTTCTGCGATCCAGTGTCATGTCATGTTCTCCCTTATTTCACGCTGGCGTAGAAGTGGAGCAGCGCGTCCAGGTCTTCCTTGGATAGCGGCTTGACCTTTTCAGCCATCTTCTCCGGCATCTTGCGTGCGCCGGACTGGTACAAGTCCATCTGCATCTGCAGGTACGGGAGCCACTGGCTGGCCATTACCGGGGTATCGTCCTTGCCTTCCTTGCCGTCTTCAAGATGGCAGCGCGAGCAGTTGGCTTCCTGCAGAGCTTCGCCCTTCTTGACCTTGGCAGCATTCACCGCCTGCGTGGTGGGGTGGAACTTCTGCTTCGAGAAGAAGGTTGCCATCGCATCAAAATCCGCGTCGGTGTAGCCCTTCGCCAGGCGACCCATCACGGTAGAAGGACGCTCGCCGCTCTTGAATTTCTTCATGGCATCGACGATAGCCGTCTTCGACTGGCTCGCCAGGCTGGGCATCGTCAGGCCCGCGCTGCCGCCATTGGTGCCGTGACAACCGGCGCAGGCGAACGAGATCATCTCGGCGCTGGGCGGCGCGGCCATGGCCGTTGCCGAAAACGCCAGAGCGCCAGTGGCCAGCGCCCATCCTTTCCACTTCATCGTCATTATTGCCTCCTCTTTCTTGGTGGTGAAAGTGCTGCTCGTGGTACCGCGTTATTGCTTCTGCACATCGATATAGTTCTTCACGCCCGGGCTGGGCTTGTCGAGTCCGAACTGGTAGCCCAGTGAAACATAGTGGAAACGGGCATTGGTGTAATCCTCGTGCAGCGCAAAGCCGAAGTTATACACCTTGTCGGGCGTAATGGCATGGTCTCCCTTGCCGCCGGCCACCTTGCTGCGCTCGAAAACCACCACCCATTTATTGCCTTCCTTCTTGCCCTCGGCCTTTAACTGATTCTTCCCGCCATCCATATGGCGCGCGCTGTCGACCCAGCCATCGACCGGGCCTTGACCCTTGCCGCTGCGGAACTGAATCAGATCCATGAACTTGCCAGAGGCGAGGTCGGCGCTGGCAATGTACTTGGTCTTCTTGTCGTCCTTGGCATCCTTCATGGTGCGCAGGTCGGTATGGCAGGTGGCCCAACAGCCGTTCAGTTCGCTGCCATCGACCGTGCCGCCACCATCGAACATCATGGTGAGCTTGACTTCGTTCTTCGGGTCGAGCTTCTTGTCACCATTCTTCGGCGGTACCCATTCGAAGCGGAAATAGATCTTGCTGTCGTCATGGGTCGCCTGGAATGTCATGGGAATGAACCCGACCTTGCCTGCGGGCGGGTTCGGCTCCATAACGGTTTTGGAAACGCCGACCGGCTTGCCCGTCACGATGGCGGTGCCGACTTCGTTTGCGTCGCCTTCGTGACACTTGGCGCAGGCGCGCTTTTTCTCGACGATGTCCGCGGCGGAGGAATGGTCTGCCTTGTTCATGATCCATTCCAGGCCGGCCTGACCAGGATAGAACACCTTGATCTGGCG
>JAIOPW010000159.1 GCA_021413665.1 Rhodocyclales bacterium
CGCGGTCGAGCACGCCGCGGCCGAAGGGCACCGGCTGGGTGACCTTCTCGATCAGCGGCGATGCGGCATTGGCGATCAGGATCGCGTACATGACGCCCTCCGGCAGGCCGCTGTAATAGCGGATCACCACGGTCAACAGGCCGATCAGCGCACCATAGACCCACATGCCTTTGGGCGTCACCGGCGACGTTGCCATGTCGGTCGCCATGTAAACCGCGCCGAGGATCAGGCCGCCGGAGAAGAGCATGAAGAAAGGATTGGGATAGCGCGCGGGATCGACGGCGAACAGCAGCCAGGCGGTGATCGCCGCACTGCCGAGGGTGGCGAGCGGGATGCGCCAGTCCATGAAGCGACGCGACGCCAGGTACAGCCCGCAGATCAGGATCAAGGCCGGTGACGGCCCGACCGCCATGTGGCCGGAGAGCGAGGTCAGCAGCTCATCGGCATTGGCCAGCACGCCGTCGAACTTCCATTTCGCCAGCGGCGTCGCCCCGGCCAGGGCATCGAGGTTCTTCAGTTTGAGCCAGGCCGCCGTGTCGGCCGGAATCATCAAGGGCAGCGCCAGCGAGGACGGAATGAACTCGGTGAAGCGGCCGGCGAGGAAGGACGGCGTGTAGGTCGCAATCGCGGTCGGGAAGGCGGCCTGGACGAAGGCGCGACCGACCAGCGCCGGGTTGAAGACATTGAAGCCGATGCCGCCGAACAGCGCCTTGCCCAGGGCAATGGCGACGATGCCGGCCACTGTGCCCATCCACAGCGGAAAGCCCGGCGGCAGGGTCAGCGCCAACAGCATGCCGGTGATCACCGCCGAGAAGTCCGAGATGCGGCCGGCCTGGGTTCCGGTGCGCACGAAGAAGCGTTCGGTCAGCAGGCAGGCGGCGGTAACCACGACGATCGAGGCCAGCGCCGAGATGCCGTACTGGTACACGTAGAAGGCGCAGATCGGCAACAGCGAATACACCACATGCCGCATGATGGTCTCGACGCTTTTCGCGCCGACCACATGCGGCGCGGAACGGATTTCGATCGGGGGTGTATTCACGCCGCCTTCTCCCGCAGGATCTGCTTGGCGACGCGGAACTGCTGCACCAGCGGAATGTTCGAGGGACAGACGTAAGTGCAGCAACCGCACTCGAAGCAGTCGCCGAGATAATACTGTTCGCCCATCAGGTCGTACTCGCGCTTGGCGGCGAGCATGCCCAAGGTCGACGGGTTGAGGCCCATCGGACAGGACTCGACGCATTCGCCGCATTTGATGCAGGGATAGGTCAGGCGTGTCTCGCGGCCCTGCATGTCCTCGCGGCGGAACACCAGCACGCCGGAAACACCCTTGGTGATCGGCACGTCGAGCGAGCCGATGGCCTGGCCCATCATCGGCCCGCCGAGGATCACCTGGCGCGCGTCCATCGCATCGACCGCCGGTACGCCGGCATAGTCGAGCACGAACTTCAGCGGCGTGCCGAGCGCCACGCGGTAGTCGCCGGGCCGCGCCACGCCCGGACCGGTAACGGTCACCACGCGCTCGGTCAGGCCGCGTCCCGCCGGCAGCAAAGCCCCGAGCGCCGCCAGCGTGCCGACATTGCTGACCACCATGCCCAGCGCGATGGGCAGGCCACCGGCCGGCATCTCGGCGCCGAACAACGCCATGATCAGCATCTTCTCCGCGCCCTGCGGATACTTGGTCGGCACCGCCTCGACGTGGATCTCCTCCTCGAACCCTGCCGCCACCGCGTCGGCGATGGCCTGGCGCAGGGTCGCCACCGCGTCCGGCTTGTTGTCCTCGACGCCGATGATGGTGCGCACGGCCCTGGTGGCGCGCATCGCGTAGCGAATGCCGGCGATCAGGTCGTCGGCCTGCTCCAGCATGACGCGATGGTCGCAGGTCAGGTAAGGCTCACACTCGCAGCCATTCACCACCAGCGTATGCACCCTCGCCTGCTTCGGCACCGAAAGCTTGGCATGGGTCGGGAAGGCGGCACCGCCAAGGCCCACCATGCCGCTGTCCCAGATCGCCTGCAGGATGTCGCCGCCGGTCGCGTCCGTCAGGTCGCGCGGCTGGCCCCAGAGGTCCTCCTGGCTGGCGCCGGGATGCGCACGAATGACAATGGATTCGATCCAGGTGCCGCGCTGGCCCGGGCGCAGGCCGATGAACTCGACCACACCGGTAAGTGGCGCGTGGTGCGGCACGGAAAGCCACTCCTCGCTCTTGGCAATGGGCTGGCCGCGCACCACTTCCTGGCCGACGCGGACGATGGGCCGCGGCACCTTGCCGATGTGCTGCGACAGCGGCACCGTGACCCGCGGCGGAAACGGCAGGCGCCGGATCGCGCTGGTCGCAGTCAGCTTGCACGAGGCCGGATGCACCCCGCGCTGGAAGGCCTCGCCGCGAAAATAGGAAAGCAGTTTCACTTCATAAACCTTTTAGCCACAGAGGACACGGAGGCAGGCAAAACCAGAGATGGGCTTTCTCCGTGACCTCCTTGATTTCCATGGCCCATGGTTTCAGTTGAACTTCGCGGCGCGCGCCATCAGTTTCTCGACACCCGCTTCGCCCATGTTCCACGGCGTGCCGGGATGGATGCAGCCGGCCGTGCATTTCTCGGCGGCCTTGACGATGTCGGCGAACTTCGCCCCCTTCGGATTGATGACCACGGCAAGCTTCTGATCGTTGTAGGCAAAGGCCTTCGGCGCCAGAGTGGTGCACTCGTCACACGCCGTGCACTCGGGCGATTCGATCCAGACCGGCTCGTAGTCGCCGCCGGCCTCGCCAGCCGCCGCCGCGCCAGCGCCGACTTCCGGCCCCGGCCCGTCCGTCGCGACGCCGCCGCCCAGCCCGAGGCTGGCGCTGACCTTCGCCAGAAGTTCGGCGCGAATACGCTCCGCCATCTCGCCCGAATCCGACGTCTGGGCGTCCAGCCCGGCGATGCCGCGCAACTGGCGCCAGAAGTGCAGGCG
>JAIOPW010000281.1 GCA_021413665.1 Rhodocyclales bacterium
TCGCCGCCACGGGAGCCACCGCCCGACCCCGAGCCGCTGCCGTCGCCGCCACCGGAGCCGCCGCCCGACCCCGAGCCGCTGCCGTCGCCTACACCGGAGCCGGCACCCGACCCCGAGCCACTGCCGTCGCCGCCTCCGGAGCCGCCACCTGATCCCGAGCCACTGCCGTCGCCGCCACCGGAGCCGCCACCCGACCCCGAGCCACTGCCGTCGCCGCCACCGGAGCCACCACCCGACCCCGAGCCGCCGCCGTCGCCGCCGCCGGAGCCGCCACCGGATCCCGAGCCCCTGCTGTCGCCTCTACCGGAGCCGCCACCCGACCCCGAGCCACCGCCGTCGCCGCCACCGGAGCCACCACCCGACCCCGAGCCACCGCCGTCGCCGCCACCGGAGCCGCCACCCGACCCCGAGCCACCGCCGCCGCTACCGGAGCCGCCACCCGAGCCAGAGCCGCCGCCATCGCCGCCACCGGAGCCACCACCCGATCCGGAACCGCCTCCACCGCCACCGCCGCCCAGGCCGTCGCCAGGATCTCCCGAGCCGGTGTCCGGAGTGACCGGTGTGGTCGGCGAAGAGGGCGTCCCGGGTGTGCCAGGCGTGGTGCCGGGGGTGACTGTGGTCGTGGGGTCGGGCGGTGGGGCCGGCGGCAAGGGGGGCGCTCCAGGCGTCGTGCCGGTGCATCCCGCCCCCACGCACGTCCCGCCGCCGCCGCCGCCACCACCCGTGCCGCCGCCCGGTGGCGTGAACCCGGTTGGTGTCGAGGGATTGCTGCCGGTGCAACTCGACAGGCTTAAGCAGCCGTTCCAGGTGCCGCCCGCCGCCCCATAGCCATGGAGCGTCGCGACATTGGTGTAGCTTGAGTAGCTGCCTCCGCCATAGAGCTGCGAGACGACACCAGCCGCAGACTCGACGCGCGTCACTATCGGGTAGGTATTGGCCGCCGCGTTCCAGCTCGCAAGGTTGTATGACAACCAGTTGAAGGTGCCGAGAGCGGTGTCGATCCAGCCGGTGGAAGACAGCACGAGTTTGCTGTTCAGACCCTGGTAGTGCGTATCGGGCTGGAATGGGAGGGGACCGGCATGGGCCAGGCGAAGATAGGCACCCGAGTAGGGTTTGTCCGTGGTACCGCCAATCACGATGGTTTCCCCGCCGCCTTTGTCAAGCTTGTTCAGGATGTCGACATAGGTCCAGTGTGGCTCGCCCAAGTACCCCGGATCGACATAGCCGACCCATACGGATTTGTTGCTGGTATAGGGCTCCAGCAGCACCGTCGAGTTCGCGGAATTCGGCAAGCCGTAGGAGGCGCCGCCGTTCGGCAAATTCAGGGTGTCCGCAATCAGATGCAGTTGGCTGCCGGTGACATTGAAGCCGTAGGCGGTCACTATCGGCGCCATCAGCCGCAGGTTGTACAAGTCGCCCAATGGATAGGCGACGATCTTCGTTGTGGTCTCGGCGGAAAGACTCCGATAGCCCATCTGCATGCCACCGAGCTGCACCGAGCCGATGTGGATATCGCCGCTCAGATCCAGGTTCTTTGCCCCGGCCGGGACGTTGGCGTCGTTATTCATCACCTGCGGTGTCGAGCCAACGTAGAAGGTGGCGGTCGGGCTGAACTGCCAGAACAGGTTGCGCGAGTAGTTGGTCTGCGGCGTGAATGAAGCGTCGATGTCGCCAAATGAGTTGTGGATGCCGACCGCATTGGTCATGTGGTAGGGCTGGAGAAGTACCCGTGCGCCGTCTTTCATGGTCATCGAGCCGAGCATCGAGAGCGTGTCGGAACGCAGTTGCAGGTAGTTGCCGCTGGATTGGCCGCCGATCAGCAGCAAGCTTCCCCAGGTCGTCAGGTAGAAGTCCCCTATCGGCGTTGGAGCGCCGGCGGTCGCGCTGCCCAGGCCAATCACCGTGAGGTCGCTGGTGGTTTGATTGTAGATCTCCGTCAGGTGACCGCCGACGGCGCCCAAATTGGCAACCTTGGTGTTCACATAAAAGACTCCGGTGTCTTCGGCGGCGCTGAGAAGGAGGGCGTAGGCATCCACCTCGGCGCTACCGTAGGTTTTCACCAGGGCGGTCGTCTTGTGGGCGTCGCTGGCACCGACTGCCAGGGTGACGCTGGGGTTCCCATTCGGGTCGACGACGATATTCTTGTAGATGCTCAGGGCCAGGTGGGTGGACGCACTGTCAGTTGCGGTTAGCTGGACGCTGTGACCGCTATAGGTGGCGTCCGGGAGGAGGGTCGCAAAGGTCCGGATGCCGTCGACGTTGCCCCCGGCGGGCGTCACACCGTTCCATATGAAATTTACATTGTCGACCCTGAGTGGCCCCTTGTTGCTGAAACTGAGGCCGCCATTGATGGAGGCGGCGAGATAGTTGACTGCGTTGTCCGACCCGTACAGGTCGAACTGGCCGGTGCCCGTCACCAGCAATTTGTCGGCCACGATCTTGGCTTCCGGGCGCGACACCGGGGGTGCCACCGAACTGTCCGCGCTCCACTCCGAGATTCCGGAAGCGGACTCGAGAAACACCGAGTGACCGCTGGCGGTGATCGGCTGTTCGATCATCAGGCCGGCACGGACTTTGCCGGTGGCGCCGTCGCGATAGGCACTCGGTGCCGTCGCAATGTTGAATGCCGGGATGGCGCCACTGGCCCCGAACACGCCGGTGGTCAGCCAGATGTTGCCGATGGCCTTGACGCCGAGGAGGCCCCAGACGTTGCCGACCGTGAGCTCGTCCGCGGCCTGGAAGCGGAAGTCGCCCGGCAGGTCGACGGCGAGGAATTTCAGGTGACTGGGGGTGACGGCACCGCCCGGACCGCCGGCGGGCGTGCCGATGAAGTTCGTTACCGCGTTTGCCTGCAGGCCGAGGGCGCCGAGGATGTTGACGCCATCGTTGTTGAAATCCCTGTTCTTCAGGTCAATGGTGTGACCCGCGGCGAACAGGCCGAGGTGCCCGCTGCCGAGATTGACCTTGTCGTCGAGCGTTATGTTGCCCAAGGCATCAAGCTTCGCGTGGCCGTTGGCCGTGGTCAGCCCGACAACGCCATTCACGGTGCCGATGCTCAGCGCCTTGTTGTTCTGGAAGTCGAAGTTGCCGCCGGTCGATGCCAGCGCGAGGGTGTTGATGCTGTTGCGCGTGCCCGAGAGGCCGGCGTAGTTGTTGCTGCGCACCACAAGCTTATCGGCGGTGATGGCGGCGTTGTTGTATTGCAGGATCTGGCCGGTGGTCAGATCGACGGTGCCGGCACCGACATTGATGCCGCCGAAGTTGGTGTTGTCGGCGCCCAGCCACAGGTTGTTGGTGGTGAGGGTGAAGTCGTTGCCGTTGGTGTTGACGCCGCCGGTCGGGCCGTCGGGATTGGTCAACGTGGTGATGTAGAGGCTACCGGCGGTGTTGACCAGGGTGAACGCGCCGCTCGTGGCGGCCGCCAGGGTACCGATGCTGTTGCCGGCATGGGAAAGATTCACCGCCCCGGCGTTGCGGACATAGAGGTCGAGCGATCCGGTGTTGATGGCTTGCGACTGCGTGATGCCCGTTGCGCTCAGCCGCAGCCCGTTGCCGTGGGTGTTGACGCCGAAGGTCGATACGGCGGCGCCGATATCCAGTGTGTCGGCATCCTTGTAGATGATCGAACCGCTGACATTGCCAGCCAGGGTGCCGACGTTGTTCGCGATCATGTTCAGGGTCTGGGTACCCGAGCCGAGCAACTCCAGTGCGCTGGCCGTGAGCGCACCGCCGGTCTGGCTGATTCCGCCGCCGGCATTGAGGGTCACCGAACTGCCCGTGGCGGTGACACTCTGGCCCAAAGTCATCGCGCCACCGCTTTGCAGGGTGATGGCGTTGCCGTTGCTGTTCACGCCCGCAATCCCACCAGCAGTAACGTTTAGCGCGCCCGAAGTGCGGATGCTGGTGGCGCCATTCGTTGCCGCGGCCAGGCTGGCGATGCTGTTGTTGGCGTTGGCCAGCGTGACGCTGCCGGCGCTGCTGGTGAGTTCCAGGCTTGGCACCGTCACGGCACCGGCCGTCTGCGTCAGGTTGCCGCCGACATTGAGCTTGAGCGCGCCGACGCTGTTTACCGTATCGAGCACCAGCGCACCAAGGTTGGTCAGGCTCAGGGCGCCATTGACGTAACCCAGGCCGCCGCTGGTGGACAGGGTGCCGATGCTGTTGCCGGCGTTGGTCAGGGTGAAGGGGCCGTCGCCCGCCAGCACCAGGCTCGACACGGCGATTGTGCCGGCGCCATTCTGGGTCACGCCCGCGTTGCCGCCGGGAAACAGTCGCAGCGTGCCGCTGGTGCCGGCGACCGCCGCGTTGATTGCGATCTGGTTGTTGGCGCTCAGTGTCAGCGTGCTGGCCGTGGCCCAGGTGACGCCATCGTTGACGGTGATGGTGCCGGCATTGGCGCCGCTGGTGGTGCCGGTGCTGACGGTGACATCGCTGGTGCCCAGCGCAGTTTGCAGGGTGGTGACGTTGAGGTTGGAGACGCCGCCGTTGTCGGTAAGATCGGAGAAGGTCGTCGCCGCCGTGATGTCACTGTCGGCCGCAGTCGAGATCGTTATGTCGGCCGGATCGAGCAACAGGGTGCCGGTCTTGCCCTGCGGTGCCCGCGTATCTACGGTGCCGGCAAAGGCAAGGTGATCCCGGCCGGAAACCTCGACCAGGCCGCCGTCGCCACCCTGGCTGCCGCCGCGGGAGCTGATGCCGCCCTGGAACACGGTGTTGTTGTCGCTCCATACTGCCACCTGGCCGCCCTTGCCACTGACGATAGCGTCGGCGTTGATGGTTGAACCAGCGGCGACATGAACCTTGGCGGCGTTGAACTCCGGTCCGACGCCGTGGAAGTTGCCGCCGACCAGCACCTTGCCGCCGCCCCTGTCGCCGGAAACGTCGATGCGCGAGGTCGATTCGAGCGCGATGTTGCCGGCATCCGCCAGCAGATACACGGCGCCATCGCGTTCCTGAACACCGCGCGCCTGGATCACGCCGCTGTTGTTGACCGCGGCCCCTGCCAGGCTGCGCGCCGTCGATGCCGTCATCACCACGCGTCCGCCGTCGGCCAGCAACTGCCCGCTGTTGCGGACGCCGGCAAGTTCGGCCATGTTGCGCTCGCTCACCGTGTAATTCACAAGGCTGTCGCCGACAATATCCAGCGTCAGGCGATTGGCCGAGCCGAGCAGCACGGTGCCAAGTCGCGCCTCGATGACGCCCCGATTGGCGACATAGTCGCCGGCCAGCACCACGTAGCCGCTTTCCCGCGCCTTGATGACGCCTTCGTTGATGATGCTCGCCGTGTCGCCAGCGCCGACTCTTTCGAACTGGTAGCGGCCGCCAAGGAAGTTGCCGTCGTTGATTGCCAGCGTGCTGGCGACCAGGCCACCGACATCGAGTCGTGCGCCCGGGGCGAAGTAGATGCCGTTCGGGTTGACGAGAAAGACCTGGCCGTTGGAGGACAGCGTGCCGAATATCGACGAGGGGTCGTTGCCGAGCACGCGATTGAGAATCACCGAAGATGACGAAGGTTGGTCGAAGCGCACGCTGTTGCCGGCGCCGACCGAGAACCCCTGCCAGTTGATGATGGCGCGGTCGCTGCCTTGGGTGATGACTTGCTGTCGATCATTGATGTTGGCGATGGTCGCGGTGCCTGCCACGACCTGGCCGCCCGTTGGAAGACCCGGCGCCTGGGCTCGCGCGGTACCGAAGGCGGCAATCAGCGCCGCAACTAGAAGTTTGCGCTGATGCTTGCCCATACTCTGCCCGTCTTGCCGTCAAGAGCCCGCATGCGTCCGCCACCCGGAATGGCCGCCTCGATCTTTACCGCCACCTGGCGCGTCGGGTAGACGCTGAGCCCCGTACCCCATGCCGAAATGCTCTGCCAGCCGTCCGCAAATCCCGGCGCTTTGTATACCACCCGGCCGCTGTCGCCGAAGAAGCTCACGCTGCCGGGCATCGAACCCAGTGTGACACTGCGACGAAATTCCAGGGTGGCCTGTGCGCCCGAGTCGCCGCGCAGTTCCGAAACCCGGTAGGCGCGGACGCTGCCCGGTCCGCCGATGGAATACTTTTCGCTGTCAGGCAGCTTGTCCGGGCTGAAGGCGATTGCACCGCGCAGATAGACGTCCCACTTGCGGTCCAGCGGCAAAAGGTAGTTGCCATCCAGCTCCAGCCGGAAGCGCTGGGCATCCTGGCGCGTGCCATAGGTATTGCGCCTGAGGTTGCTGGCGATCTGCGTCGACAGGTTGCTTACGGAGGCGTCTTCGCCGATCCGGTTGAACACATAGCCAAAACTGAGCATCGGTATGCGCGTGTTCGATGTTTCGACAGTGAAGGTGTTCTGCACCAGTTGCGTGTTCTTGACGCCGAATGAGAGCGTTTCGTTGTGGCCGCGGCTGCGGGTCAATGGATACAGAACGGAAATCTCGGCTACGCGTGAAGTGCCGCTGAGTCCAAGGGCCGCGAAGTCGCCGGCAACATCGTAGCGTGACTCGGAATAGCTTGCCGCAAGACGCATGCCGTCGGCGTTGAGCGGCAGGGTGTAGCCCAGCTTGCCGAACTTGATGAGCTTCTGCTCGGTGGCGACGCCGCGCAGCGTCAGTTGGTCGCCGATGCCCAGGGGATTGTTGAATTCGAGGCCGGCATCGGCACGCTTCCTGCCGGTTTCCTTGCTGCCGAAATTGTCGATGGTCATTGTCATGGCGATCGGCTTTTCCTCGACCTTGACCAGTATGTCGGAGGTGCCGAATTCGGCGCCGGGCGCGAGCGTGGCGCGGGCCTTGAAACCGGGCAGATCGTTGAGCAGCAGCAGGCTGCGCTCCATGCGATCCGCCGCCACCAGGCTTCCCGGTGGCATCTGCGCCAGACGCAGCTGCAGGTAGCCATCCGTATAGCTCTTGTTGCCCGAAAACAGAACCTTGCCGACTCGCCCTTCCACCACGGCGATGGTCACTACGCCATCCTCCACGCGTTGTGGCGGAATGACGGCGCGCGCCAGGCTATAGCCGCGGTCATGGTAGAACTCGGTGACCGCGTCGGCGGCGACGTTGAGGTCGTAGAGGTTGAGTTCCAGGTCGAGATAGCGCTCGATCACCCGTTTCAGGCGCTGCGCGGGGAACACCGTATTGCCGACGAAACGGAAGGAGTGCACCTGGAAGCGCTTGCCCTTGCGATCGTGGATCGAGGGGCCGGGCTGCTCGGGCAGGATGATCTGGGCCGGTGTGGCGGGGACCGACGGGCGCGGTCCGGCCAGCGACTCCATCACGCTGCCTGCTGTTGGCGGCGCTTGGGCGTGGAGCTTGTCGGCCATGGACAACACGGCCAGCGCGCAGAATGCGCTGCGGCCCAGTCGCCCGATGTCCGCGGCAGCGTTCACGGCGCGGTCCATTGCCCTGGATCCTTGAACGGCGTCTGCATGCGCACGACGGCTTCGGCCGTGACCGGTATGCGATAGAAAACCGGATTGGAACCGGCGTCATTGTCATAACACAGCCCGCTCGATGTGCCCGGGGCCGCCACCTTGAGCAACTCGGGAGCGGCAATGGCGCCACCGGCGTAGGTGCTGTCGATGGTGGCTGGCGCCGACGGCGGTGCCACTGCGAAGCCGAAGATCATGTTCTTGACGATGGGTACCACCAGACGCACGCAGTAGGTTACGCGCACCTTCAGCAGGTTTGCATCCTGTACGTTCATGCCGCCCTTCAGAATGGCCGGGTCGCGATACATGAGGTTGTCGTTGGGAATCTCGCCGCCGAACCCGCCGAGCGCGCCCGCCGTGGGGTTGACGATCTCGATCTTCGCCAGCTTCGGATTGGCAAGTTCTGTCCTTGCGGTGCGACGCCCAAGCTTGACGGCATCGAGATCGGTGGCGGAGCCGATTTTGTGGGCGAACAGCGGCGCAAGGCCGGCGGCGAGTCCATCCTTGATCGCGGTCATGGCGCCGTTGTTCAGGGCGCCCGCGCGCGTGCCGACGAAGGTGGCGTAGTTGAGTGTCTGCTTGGCCTCGTAGATGAAGATGAACTGCAGGCTGGCGAGCAGGAGCAGCAACAAGATCGGCAGGACGTAGATGTACTCGATCGTCGCCTGGCCACCCTGGGGAGTTCCGCTGCGCATGGTCGGCCTATTTCTCCGTCGCCGGCGCCGCTTCGGCAACCGCCGGCGCCAGGCGTTCGATCAGCGCCTTGGCACGAGCCTGTATCGGATCGGCATCGGGGATGAACTGATGCGCCATGATGAACGCGGCGTGTGCCTGACGCTGACGGATGATGCCGAGGTTGTACCAGAGGCGGGCATCGGCTGGCGCCAGCAGCAGGCCGCGCTCGTAGGCCTCGGCAGCCTTGTCGGGACGGTTGGAGCGGGCGTAGAGATTGCCCAGCCGCAACCAGGTTTCCGGATCATTCGGTGCGGATCGCGCCAGTCCGTGGTACAGCGCCTCGGCGCGCGCATCCGCTCCGGAGTCGTAGGCCAGCAGTGCGGACTGATGCATTTCATAGACATCGTCCGTGGCGCAGGCGGCGAGGAGCGGCAGGCACGCCAGAAAAGGCGCCGCCCTCCAATTCAGGCTTCGCGCCATTCGAGCACATCGCCGGCGGTGATGCCTGCCGCGTCCAGCGCACCAGGGGGCAGTTCCAGCGTGGCGCGTGCGGCCGTACAACCTGCCCAGCGCAGGGGGGGCAGTTCACGCACCAGCTTGAGCACGCGCCAGTGCGAGTCGAGGAAGGCGAGATCGATCGCGTAGCCCATGCCGAAGGTGTGCACCGACGGGCAGGGGTCGATGACCAGGCCTTCGCCGCGGCGCAGCACCGGCCTGCCCAGCAGCCCGCGCAAACGCTCCCAGGTGTTGGCGGTCAGGCTGGCCTCGGGAACCAGGCAGTCGTTGCTGCCCGCACGGAAGAGCGCGCCGTGCTTCACAGCATGCCTTCCATGAGGAATTTCATCGCGATCGGGAAGGCCAGCACGATGAAGGTCACCGGAAAGATGAAGACGATCAGCGGCAGGATCAGCTTGACCGGTGCTTCCATGGCCAGCTTCTCGGCGCGCTGGAAACGTTCCGTGCGGCGCTGCAAGGCTTGCACGCGCAAGGCAGTGCCGAGCCGGGCACCCATTTTCTCGGCCTGGATCACGGTACCGACAAAGCTGGTGATTTCCTCCATGTCGAGCCGCTTTTCCATGCGCCGCAATGCGTCGGCGCGCGGTACGCCGGCGCGCAGGTCGCGCACCACCATGTAGAACTCGTTCCTCAGCGGCCCGGGCGGGCCCTTGTCCATCGCCTGGTTGAGTGCGCCGTTGAGATTCAGGCCGGCCTCCACCGCCATGGTGATGAAGTCGAGGTAGACCGGCAGTGCGCGCAGGACATCCTTCTGGCGGCGGGCGCGAACATCGCGCAGCCAGATGGTGGGAAAGTAGAATCCGCTCACCCCGAACAGGATGATCCAGGTCAGGTCGAGCGACTCGAGTGCGCCAAGCAGAACAACGCCCATCAGTAACGCGACAATGGCGGCGAATACCCGTACGGCGTAGAACTGCTCGGCCGACATCAGGTAGCCGACTCCGGTCTCCTGGAGGCGTTTGTGGGTGCGCTCCAGCCAGTCCGGCGGAAAGCGGCAGGTCAGGTGGTACTCGATGAACAGGATCAATGGCCAGGCCATGTTGAGCATGGGTGGCAGCGGATCCATGTATTCGCGATCTTCGCTCGGGACATCGCTCTTGAGCGTCGACAGGCTATGGAAGGCCAGCATCACGGCGGCGCCGACGGTCAAACCTATCAGGAGGGGAAACAAGGAGTCAGACATCGATGGCGGTGATTCTTTGGATAAAGAAGTAGCCCATGACTTCCATGACGCCGATTACCGTCAGCGTCAGCCAGCCGGGCCAGGTGGTAAACAGGGGTGCCATCGCGACCGGTTCGATCTGTGTCAGGCCGAACATCACCAGCAGCGGCAGCGCGGTCATCACCACGCCCTGGATCTTGCCCTGCGCCGTCAGGCTGGCGATCTTGCCTTCCATGGTCTGCTTTTCGCGCAGCGTGTCGGCGAGGGAGTTGAGTATTTCGGCCAGGTTGCCGCCGACTTCGCGTGAAATGCGCAATGCGGAAATCACCAGCGCGAAGTCGGGGATCGGGTTGCGCTTTTCCATGTTCTTCAGTGCGGTGTCGAAGTCGACGCCGATGCGCAGCTCGCGCATCATCAGCTCGAATTCCTGGGCGATGGGCGGGCGCTGCTCCTTGATCATGGATTCGATGGCGATGTTGACGCTGGCCCCGGCCGACATCGCGCCCGTAATCATCAGCAAGGCGTCGGGTAACTGCTTTTCCAGGGTCTTGAAGCGCTTGTTGCGCATCGCGCGGACGTAGTACTTCGGCAGCACGTAGGTCGCGACCAGCGTCGCCGCCGTGAACACGGGGTTGGCCGTCAGGAAATAGACGCCCGCCGGAAGCACGAACATCGCCATGACGTTGTAGCGAAACATCTTTTGCGGGTCGATGAAGATGAACATGTCGGCGAGTGTGGTCGAGGCCTGGTCGGCAATGCTCGCCTGCTGCCTGGTGAGCATGCCTTCGCCCCACTTGATGACCAGCCAGGCGATGCAGCCTACCGCGCCCAGTACTGTCAGCCCGATCAGTGCAATATCGTTCATAACACCCTGCCGGCCTGAAAGACGGAAAGGTCGACATCAAGCCCGCGGTTCTTCAGGTCCTGATAGAAATCGGGAATCGCACCGGTGGCGACATGCTTTCCCTTGACCTTGCCGTCGGCGCCGAAGCCCTCCTGCTTGAACAGGAAGATGTCCTGCAACTGGATGATGTCGCCTTCCATGCCGGTGACTTCGGTGATGTGGGTGATCTTGCGGCTGCCGCAGGAAAAGCGGCTTTGCTGGATGAAGAAACGGATCGCCGACGCAATCTGCTCGCGGATCGCGCGTATCGGCAGGTCGAGGCCCGACATCATGACCATGACTTCGATGCGGGCCAGGCAGTCGCGCGGCGTGTTGGCGTGGGCCGTGGTCAGCGAGCCGTCGTGGCCGGTGTTCATCGCGGTGAGCATGTCCAGGGCCTCGCCACCGCGACATTCGCCGACGACGATGCGGTCGGGACGCATGCGCAGCGTGTTCTTGACCAGATCGCGGATGGCGACCAGGCCCTTGCCCTCGGCATTGGCGGGGCGCGATTCGAGACCGATCAGGTTGGGCTGCGTGAGTTGCAGTTCGGCGGCATCCTCGACGGTGATGATGCGTTCGTCGGGCGGAATGAAGCTGGAGAGCAGGTTGAGCAGCGTGGTCTTGCCCGAGCCGGTACCGCCCGAGATGATCATGTTGGCCTTCTGCTCGACCACAGTCTTCATGAAATCGAGCATCTGGTGCGTCATGGAGCCGAAACGCACCATGTCTTCGCCCTGCAGTTTCTTCTTGGAGAACTTGCGGATCGTGAGGTTGGCACCTTTCAGCGCCAGTGGCGGAATCACGGCATTGACCCGCGAGCCGTCCTTGAGGCGGGCATCGACCATCGGCGAGGATTCATCGATGCGGCGCCCGAGCGGCGCGACGATGCGTTCGATGGCGCCGACCACCGCCAGGTCGCTGGTGAAGGTGATGTCGGACTTCGTCAGCTTGCCGGCGCGCTCGATGAATATCTCGTCGTAGCGGTTGACCATGATTTCCGTCACCAGTTCGTCGGCCAGCAGGTCTTCCAGCGGACCGAGGCCGACCACCTCGTCGAGCACCTGCTTGATGATGCGCTCGCGGTCGATTTCCGGCGGCAGCTCCTTGTCCTTGAGGACGATCTCTTCCAGCAGTGCGCGCGTGTTGGTACGCAATTCATCCTCGCTCTGGCGCGAGACGTCCATGCGGCGCAAGTCCATCTGCTTGATCAGCAACTGATGCACGCGCTTGAGGTGGCGCGTCATGGTTGCGCGCGCCTCGTCATCCAATGAGGGCGCGGGTGGCGGTGGCGGCGCTGCCGCCGCCGATGACGCCGGCGCGGCGGCAGGCTGAAGAGTCGGCGCTGGCGCCACGGCGGCCGGGGTGGTCGCGGGCGCTGCCGCCGCAGCGGCAGGCAGTTCCAGGTCGAGCACTTCCAGCGTGTAGCCGGCGATGGCGATCTTGTCGCCGGGCCGCAACGGGCCGTGGCGGCCACTGATTTTCTGGCCGTTCACCTCGGTGCCCGAGGATGAGCCGAGATCATCCAGGTACACGCCGTCGGGCTTGCGCTGGATGGTCGCGTGTTTCTTCGCCACCGTCCAGCCCTGAAGGGCGATCAGGTTCTCGTCACTCTTGCCTATCGAGCAACTGTCGATGGTGCATTCGATCTGGGAGGTGTTTCCCTTGGGAGTCGTTACCGCAATATTCAGCATGGGGCTGCCTTCAGTCGATGAGGTCTTTCTTGTTCAGATTGCGCTCGAAGCGTTCCTTCATTTCGAGACTCTTTTCGATACGTTCCTGGTTCATGGAGGACGAGGGATCGACCACCACCGGCGTCACGGCGATCAAGAGATCGCTGCGATTGCCGCGAAAGGAGTCGGAGCGAAACAGGCGGCCGATGATGGGCAGGTCTCCCAGTCCCGGAATCTTGCTCACATCGTTCTGCATGTCGCGGTTTATGAGGCCGGAAATCACCATGGTTTGCCCCGACCGGACATTGACCTCGGTTTCCGCGGTGCGGGTCAGAAAACCCGGAGTGCCGGCCACGGCATTGGACTGGTCAAGCTGGCTGAGCTCTGCGCGCAGCTTCGCGATCACGTTGCCCTTGTCGTCGGCCGCCGGCGTGATGGTGATCTTGATGCCGTAGTCCTTGTAGGTAATGCTGGTGGTGCCGAGCGCGCCGGCGGTCTGGATCGGAATCTGCCCGCCGGCTAGAAACTGCGCCGTGCCTCCACTGCGCGCGGACAGTTCCGGCTCGGCGAGGATGCTCAGGTCGCCGTTACTCTTGGCGAGGTTGATGACGCTCTGGATGGATGTGGCGATGCCAAGATAAGTGCGGAGGCCGGGTACCGTGAGCGGCATGCTGAGAGCCGGTGTGATGGCCGCGGCACCGACCGCGTTGGTCGAACTGTTGAAGTTGCCGGCAAAGCCCGCGACCGGTCCGGCAAAACTTCCCGGCCACGACATGCCGATCGCCTCGGAAAAACTCTTTTTCGCCTCGATGATCTGCACCTTCATGTAGATCATCTTCTTCATCTCCACGTCCAGTTCCTTCATCATGGGGATGATCTGCGGAAAGCGCGAGGCGAGGGAGTTGATGCGAAGTATCTGCGGCGGGCTGGCGGAACCGGTAATGGCGACCTGCGGGCCCATTGGCTTGATTTCGATGCCCGTGATGTCCGACAGCACGTCCTTGGCGGCGCGATAGGCGAAGAGCGAGTCCTTGGAGCCGACTCGAACGATGTAGCGCTGAACTTCGCCCTGTGGCGACCAGAGCACGAGCGAGGTGTCGCCTACGCCCTCGGCGATCAGCAGCATCTGCGTGTCATCGATGAACCTGGTGCTGATCAGGGCGCCGTTGCCGATGGCGATGCGCTGTATCCGGGAGGCCGGGATGGTAGTGATCTCGCCGACGAACATGACGAGTTCCTTTGCATTCTCGGTGCCCGCACGGGTGATGCCCGACAAGGCAAGGACGCAGGCCGCGCAGAACAGGGTGAGGAATTTACGAAACATGGTGGGTGTCCTTTGCGGGTTACTTTTCGATCAGGGTCTTGAGTTCGGCTTTCATTGCCGGCGTCAAGCCGCTGGCATCGGAAGCGGCCGTGGTTGCTGTCGCGGTTGCGGGTGCCGCGGGTGCGGCGCCGGTAGCGGCGGAGACCGCCGCCGCGGCGGCGGCACCCGCGGCGGCGGCCGCAGCTGCGGGTTTGCGCGGCTCGATCGCCGGCACGAGGGGTGGGACGCCCGTTGCAGGCGCGTAGTCGGCGGCGCCGGGGACCGGAACATCGACCGCCTTAAGGCTGGGTCCCGAACGCTGGCCACCGATGATGTATTCGACGACGCCGGCCAATGTGGTCGACCGCTTGGCGTTGCGCGCGCGCTGCGAAATCTCGTCGAAAATGTTCTGGGCATTGACGCTGAAATCGACGCTGCCCTCGTCCTTCTCGTTGCGCAGCACATAGCGCAGCTTGCCGATATTCTGGGCCAGAGTCAGCCGCGCCGCCTGCGACGGTGTCACCTCGAGGGTGAGCGTGCTGTAGGTTGAAGACTTCCTCGATCCGGGCGTCTTTTCATCGCTTTCGTGCACCACGCGCTGGCCGGTAGCCAGCACCTTCATGCGGTCCATGAAGGGCACCACTGTCTGGCCGCCCTCTTCGCGTTGCATGGCCAGCATCAGATCGACCCGATTGCCCGGCTGCACCATGTGCGCGACGGCGTTGAGTTCGTCGATGTCGACCGTGATGGCGCGGATGCCGTCGGCGAGCGTGCCGGAAAAGTCGGCAACTTCCGGCTTCAGGTCGGTCTTGAGCAGGGGGCGCCCCTTCAGCACCGAACGGATCAGCGCCTGGCCCTTGTACTTGTCGAAGTCGTCGGCCAATATCGCATTTGGATAAATGAGGTCTGACGCGACTTCGCGGGCGGCCACGGTCTGGTCGGTGAGCACCATCCCGATCTGCATGTCACGGGTTGCCACCGCAACAGCGACCCTCGGTCCGCCTTTCTGGGTGCGGGCCGCGACTTCGGCCGCGATACTGGCCTCGCGGGAAGCGAGGTAGCGTGTCGTCAGGAAGGTTGCCAGCAGGGCCAGGCCAATGGCGGCCAACAGCATCATCCAGGTTCTGTTGATGCGCAGAGATGGAAGTTTGAGACCCATGGATGTGTTTCCTCGAACGTGTGGTGGTGGCTGGCGGGTGAAAACTAGAACGGGAGCGATATCGGAAAACCGAGAGCGCCGGCTATATTTTCCGGCTTCAACAAATTATTTACAGCCTCATCGACCGCAGTGGTGACAATTGTCTTCACGGCATCGCCGAAACTCGACGGCAGAGTGGGGAAAGGGGAAATGCTGACGCTTGGAGTGGGTAGCACGGGATTCTGCCAGTCAAGGCAGCGATCGATGCTTGCGGTAAGGTCGATGGTCGGCAGATAGGTCTGGATCGCGGCAGGCGTCCAGCTGTCGGAGGACGTTGCATAGGTGTAGTCGCATTCGGGAATGGCGGCGATCGCCAGGGCGTAGGTGTAGTGCTTGTGATAATCCTTGATCGCCGTTGCCAGTTGTTTCAAGGCGGGCGCCTCGGTTTGCGCCGCGTTTGGGTTGGTAACGTCGGAATAGCTGAATGGCTTCAGCAGCACCATGACGCTGAAGGCCAGCACCACGATGTATTCGACGGATGCCTGTCCACCGCAAAGATCGCGCGTACGCCGCACCGTCATGGCTGGTCCACGTAGTTGAGCAGCACGTTGGAATCGCTGCCTGCCCGCGTCATCGTGATGCTGAGTTCACGCAGCCCGTTTTTCAGCACCATCACGTCGCCATTCTGGTTGGGCTGTCCCAGCCGATAGTGATTGGTGACGCGCCAGCCGCGGTCGCCCAGGTTGCGGCGGTAGAAGTCGGCGTTGGCGGCTGGAGAAAAGCCGTTTTTCAGCACCACGGTACGCGCTGTCTTGCCGGCATCATTGTGGGCGATGTCGTTGAGCACGGTACTGCCCGGCAGCATGGGCAACTCCTCCTTTACCCTCTTTCCGCCTGGTGGCGCGGTGAGGCCGAGAAATCCTTCGCTGCCATTCTTGCCGAAGGGCTTGACCTGGACAGTGAAGAAACAGTCCCCGCGCAGCGAGGCGATGACCTGCCACGGACCCAGCGGGTACTCCTCGGGACCACGAAGCTTTCCCGTGGCCGCCCATTCTTTCCTGTAGAAGGACAGTATCTCCTCGGGAGGTGACGCGCTTTCGATGCGGCGAATGCTCATGGGAATGCCGTTGTAGTCCATCTCCGGCGCCACGGCCTGCAATTTGGCCTTTTTCGGTGCCGGAAAATCCGGGCATGCGCGCAACGGGTCCGTTGCAGCAAGGGTGGCGGCTGGCGACATGAGTAGAAGGACGGCCAAACCGCGGATCATTGCAGTCGGTCCGGCGGAACTCGGTCGACTTCGATGCGGCCGAGTTCGATGGTGCTGAGCTCCGGAAAAAACACCAGGGCGACGACTTTCAATACGCTCATGATGCCGGCGATGATGCCGCCATCGTCCGGTTGCAGCAGCGAGGACGGAGTCAGGCCACGGACCTGATTGTAGACCGACATCTTCTTCTTGCCGGCTGCGGTACTGTAGTCGTCTTGGGAGCCTGGCCCGTTGGCGTTCCAGCCGTTGGCGAGGATCACGCTCTTCGCGGAAAAGCCCAATTTCGTCCCGGTGGCGATGTAATCGTCGACCGTACAGGTGGCGCAGGGGCCGAGTCCGGCATTGGTGTTGTAGGCGACCTGCTTCACTGCGATCGTGACGTCGGCGGTGTACAGCCCGCGCGTATCGACCATGAAGTTGGATACCACCGACCCGGCATTTACCAGGGGCGTAATGAGGTCGTTGACCGTACCCGGCGCCTTGTCGCTGGCCAGGGAGGCGTCGTAGCTGCCCAGAGCCGTGTAGCCGCCGCGCGTGTTGTTGCTGACGTCGCCGTAGTTGTCCAGCAGCGTGTTGCCGCGCCGGTCGCGCCATAGCGGCTTGGAGCTGCCGCCAACCCAGCTTCCTGCCGTCTTGTCGGTGTCCTTGAAGGCCGTCGTGCCGCTGTCGGACAGCAGCCGCGCGCCGATTTCGACGCGAATCTGTTCGTCGGTTTTCTCGTTGGCATCCCACTTGTTGCTGAAGGTGCCACCGGAACCGATGCCAAAACTCTCCGCGGCGGCGCCACCGAACCAGACCGTACGTTCCCAGGCCGCATAGCGGGCGGCCTGCACCGTATAGGCCTTGATGTCCATGTATTTGGCGATCACCGGAATCGCGAGGAACAGCGGCACCATGACCAGCGCCGCGGCGATCAGCGCCTCGACCATGGCCTGCCCGCCCTGATGTGAAGAGTGCCGGAAATTCACAAGAGCCCCGCGCGGTGGATTTCCATCGAAATGTACTGTTCGATGAAATTGTTGGGCACCAGCCGAGCCTGCCAGTAAGGATTGTAGAGGCTACCCAGTTCGGTGGCGCCGGCGCTGCCTATGGTGCGCTTGAACCAGTCGAGCCCGCTGTCGGTCGTCGGCCGCGAAAAATAGACCTGCGCCTTGGAGAGGCTGCGCATCTTTCCTTCGCTGTCCAGGCTTCTTACCGGAGCGCCATTTACCGTCGCGAACTGCCCTGTACCGGGATTTTTCGGCATGTCGCTCACGTTCTTCTCGATCTCGATCACCAGCGGGGGCCCGGTAAGGTTTTCGGCACCGATATCTTTCACGTCCATGTATTGAGTGAGGCCACCAAACGTGTTCGGACTGAATGTGAGCGAAGTGCCTGCGCCCTTTTCCTGCTGCATGGCTGCCGAGATCTTGGTGGTCCAGCTGCTTAGTGATTCGCCATAGGCATTGCTGGCATCATGGCCGAAATTGTTGTCGCCGCTCAATACGTCGGGCTTGCTGAGCTGTTTTCCTGACTGCGCCGCACCATGAGACACGGGTATCCACGGCGGCACGAAGGGAATCGGCAGGGGGATCGGAATGCCGAGAATGCTGATCCAGAAAATGTCGACGCCGGAGAAACTTGAAGCGTCCATCGCCGTCCAGCTCCGCTTCGATTTCGATCCGGCGCCGCCTGGATTCGCGTTGCCATTGGCCGCCGCAGCCGGGGTGCGGGTGCGCGTGGTCGTGGGACACCCCGCCGGTGGGGTCGTGCCAAAGCAGCGTGTATCGACCCATTGGCCGCCATTGCGGGCATATGCACCGGCGGGATGGCCGGCGTCGCCGAGCTGGACCGTACCTGTGTCCCCGTCACAACCGGTATAGCCCGTTGTCGGAAGGTCACTGTGATAGTCGACCACAAGAGGAGGCGAACTGCTCGAAACCGGATTGCCATTGCAATCCACGCCGGAGTCGCCGGTGCCACCACCGGTTCCCGAGGGGGCGCCGGTGCCGGCGTCGTTGGTTACCTTGAGTTCTGTGCCGCCCCGGTGGAACACCGGAAGGAACAGCGGACCCGAGGTATAGGGAATGAATACCGTCGGATCGACAAAGGTCAGCGGCGGCGCGTAGAAAAAGGCGAAGCCCCAGGCGGGCTTGGTCGAGCGATCGCGCGAAAAGTCGTCCAGCGAGTCGGTCGTTACCTGGGCGAAGCGCTCCGCGTTCGTGCCGTCTCCCCCCGCGTCCAGATTGGGGTTCTTGAATTCCGTGAAATTGAACCACTTGTAAAAATGGTAACCAAGATAGAAGGCCGAACTGGAGGTGAGCTGAACCTTGTCGTCGTTGGCCTTGATGATGCTTCCGTCGCCATCGAGGATGGAAAGTGGTCCCTTGAACAAGGTTACCCCCAGCATGTCGTCCAGCGTTTGCCCCAGTGTGTCGAAGACGCCAAGTGTCTGGGAGACCGTCAAAGCGGTGGCGTAGTGGTAAACACGCTGGCTCTCGCTATATACCCGGATCAAACCGTCAAGCAGCGTGATCGCTCCCTTCATGAAGGTCGACCCCAACTTGCCCTCGTCAAAGACTCCGGC
>JAIOPW010000277.1 GCA_021413665.1 Rhodocyclales bacterium
AGACGTATATTAGAAAGTCCCAATATTCTGACTTCAAGCACCGGTCCCGCACAAGGGGATAATTTCTATTTTTGGATAAGCAACAGTGATTGCCCGATTTTGGCGCCGCGCTGTAGAGTGAGCACTCCGCCCGAAGCCTGCCGGCCGCTACCCGCACACGATGAACATCCCCGACTTCACCGATACCGAATTCCAACTCGCCAACCAGATCCTGCTCGAGCGCTACAGCCGCCTGATCCCGCTACAGGCTGTGGAAGTCGATCTGCTGCTTGACCCGGAGCACAAGGAACCGACACCCTGCCCTGCGCTCTACTGGAACGAACTGGGCGCCGAGTTCATCGTCGCCAAAGTCGGTGACCAGCGCTTCCGCTGCCAGTTCTTCTATTCGGAAAACGAGATATTCGGCACCGGCCGCGACATCTATGACAATCTCGGCGACTGCGTCACCAACGTGTTGCAGCTCCAGGCCGATCATCATGGCACACGCGCCGCCGCGTTGCCCCAGGGCGCCGGGAACCAGCCGCCGACCCTGGATGAGGATTACCACGGCCCGGTCATCATATGACCCTGGACAAGGCCCGCCAGTTGCTCGGCACCCAGGTCAGCTTCGGCGGCGGCTACAACCGCAACGGCGCGCGCCTGATTCTTGCCGACGTCGCGAAAGAACATGGTCAGGCCGCGGCCGACGCACTGATCCGCGAGTTTCGCCTCGATAAACTCTTCGGCTTTGCGCCGGGCGAGCCCCAATGAGGATCTGCATTCTCTCCGACAGCCACGACCGCGGCCCGATGATGGCGGCGGCGATTACCGCGGCCATTGCGGAGGGCGCTGAAGCGGTGATCCACTGTGGCGACATCATCGGCGGCAACACCCTGCGGGCGTCGCTCAAGCTGGGTCTGCCGATCCATGCAGTGCACGGCAACAACCTCGGCGATCCGGTTTCCATTGCCCGCATTGCCCACCACTCGGACGACCAGTTGCACTATTACGGACAGGACGCGACCTTGAAACTGGGCGGCCGGCGCATTTTCCTTACCCACTATCCGCACATCGGCCATGGCATGGCCTGCACCGGTGACTACGATCTGGTCTGCTGCGGCCATAGCCACGAAGCGGATATCCGCCAACAGGCCAACATCAATGGCGGACTGACCTGGCTGCTCAATCCCGGCACCGTCGCCGGCCTGGGTGCGCCGGCGGCGACATGGATATTCGGTGATCTGGCCACGCTCAACTTCGAGATCCGCCAATTGACCAAGATCGCGACGACGCCTGCTTGACCGTATCCCGCCAGACCATTACCCGATTGCTGCAATGCATTCAGCTTTTCTATTCCAACATTGGAAGATTGGACAGAATCAGACGCCTGCAACCGATAAAATCGCAATGCACAAAAAAACAAGCTTTTTGGTTCCGGCAACGACCGCTTAGGCGGGCGAGCCTACTCTGCAACACTACGTACCACGTTTTCTTCGGGAGCTCGATGTGACGGCTTCAATAGCAACCAACCAGACGATCCTGGTCGTCGGCGGTGGCATCAGCGGCATGACGGCGGCGCTCGAAGCCGCGGAATGCGGCAAGCAGGTGATCCTGGTCGAAAAGACCCCCGTCCTTGGCGGCCGCACTGCGCGGCTCTACCGCTACTTTCCCAAGATGTGCCACCCCACCTGCGGGCTGGAAATCAACTTGCGACGCCTCAAGCAGAACCGCAACGTGCGCCTGATGACCATGACCGAAGTCACCGCCGTTTCGGGCAGTCGCGGCAACTACGAGGTGACGCTGAAGGTCTCCCCGCGCTACGTCAATGAAAACTGCACCGCCTGCGGCAAATGCGGCGAGGCGGTCTCGGCCTCCGTATCGAACCCCTGGAACTACGGCCTGGACAAGATGAAGGCGGCCTACCTGCCGCACAACATGGCCCATCCGCAGCGCTATGTGATCGATCCGTCCATCGTCGGCACCCCCGAGGGCGAGAAGGCCAAGGCGGCCTGCCCGGTCGGCGCGGTCGATCTCGACATGAAGGAAGAAAGCGTCACGCTGCAGGTCGGCGCCGTGATCTGGGCCACCGGCTGGCGGCCTTACGATGCCAACAAGATTCAGCCCTACGGTTATGACCGCTTTCCCAACGTCATCACCAGCCTCGAATTCGAACGCCTGGCCGATCCGCAAGGCCCCACCGGCGGCAAGATCCTGCGCCCCGGCGACGGCAAGGAGGCGAAGAATGTCGCCTTCATCCAGTGCGCCGGCTCCCGCGACGAGAACCATCTGCGCCACTGCTCGCGCATCTGCTGCATGGCCTCGTTGAAGCAGACGCAGTACGTGCGCGAAGCCTTCGGCGAAACTGGCAAGTCAACCATCTATTACATCGACATCCGCGCCATCGACCGCTTCGAGGACTTCTACCAGATGGTGCAGAAGGATGCGACGGTCAGCTTCGTCAAGAGCAAGGTCGCCAAGATCGTCGAGAACAAGGAAAACGGCAACCCGATCCTGCACGGCGTCGATACCGAGGGCTACCACCGCTACGCCACCGAGCATGACCTGGTGGTGCTGGCCGTGGGCATGGAGCCCGAGATCACCGGCGTGAAACTGCCCGACGACATCGTCCTCGATTCCTCGAACTTCATCGAGGGCAGCAAGGACGGCGGCATGTTCGGCGCCGGCGCGGCGTCCAGCCCGCTCGACGTCAATCGCTCGGTGCAGAGCGCGACCGCGGCATCGCTGCACGCGATCCAGGTCATTCGTAAAACCGCTTCAACGGAGGCCGCGTAATGAGAGCCTTCCCCCTGACCCCCTTCCCACGGAAGGGGGCAATCACGGTTCGCGGGCTGCGCCCGCTCCAGTTCGTTGACTTGCTGTCCCCTTGGGGCGGCCCGACGGAGACAGCACATGGCTGATAACAAATACGCCGCATATATCTGCTCCGGCTGTGGCATCGGCGATGCCATGAAGGTGCCGCAGCTCGAGAACATTGCCAAGAAGGAAGGCAAGATGGCCATCGTCAAGGGTCATCCCTTCCTGTGCAACGCCGAAGGCGTGCAGATGATCAGGGACGACATCGCCAACGAGGCCGTCACCCACGTCTGCATTGCCGCCTGTTCGCGCCGCGCCAAGACCGAGGCCTTCCAGTTCGACGGCGTCGCCATGTCGCGCGCCAACCTGCGCGAAGGCGTACTGTGGGTAGTCGCCGCAGGCAAGGACCATGATGAAGTGCGCCAGGAAATGGCCGCCGACTACGTGCGCATGGGCTGCGCTGAACTCAAGAAAATGACCCAGCCGGCCGGCAACATCAAGGAAAGTTCGAGCAAGCGCATCCTCGTCGTCGGCGGTGGCATGTCGGGCATGACAGCCGCGATGGAAATCGCCGAGACCGGCTACGAAGCCTTGCTGGTGGAGAAAACCGGCGCACTGGGCGGCATGACTGCGCAACTGTGGAAGCGCCAACCGTTCAAGGAGCCCTACGCCGCCGCACAAGAGACCGGGGTGGCCGGGATGGCAGCAAAGATCGCCGCCAATCCGCTGATCAAGCTGCACCTGAATTCGACCATCGCCGAAACCTCCGGCGCCCCCGGCCGCTTCGTGATCAAGGTTGCCCAGGAATCGGGAGCCGTGACCGAGGAAACTGTCGGCGCCATCGTCCAGGCCACGGGCTTCACCACCTACGACATGGCCAAGCTGCCTGAACTCGGCGGTGGCCAGCCCAACGTGGTCGATCAGGCCGGACTCGAGAAACTCGCCCTCCAGGCCAACGGCGGCGCCATCAAGCGCGCCGACGGCAGGGAAGTCAAATCGGTCGTCTTCGTCCAGTGCGCCGGCCAGCGCGATGATACGGGCACGCATCTGTCCTACTGCTCCGGTCACTGCTGCGGCACCAGCATCAAGCAGGCGACCTACTTCAAGGACCAGAACCCCGACATCGACACCGTGATCGTGTACCAGGATCTGCGCGTGCCGGGCATGGGCGAGGATTTCTACCGCAGCGCCCAGGAACGCGGAGTGATCTTCAGCAAGGGCAAGGCCAGCAAGGTCACCGGCGGCGATAGTTGTGCCGTGACGTTCAAGGACCTGATCCTCGACGAAGAGAACACCATTGCCGCCGACCTGGTAGTGCTGGCCACCGGCCAGGTGCCGAATGCCGGCGTCGATCTCGAAGCCTGGAATCCGGTGGTCACCGCCGCCGATGGTGGCGACGCCGCGGCCAAGGCCGCGCGCGACGAGATGAAGACGATTTCGATCCTCAATCTCAACTATCGCCAGGGCCCGGACATGCCGCAGTTCAAGCATGGCTTCGCCGACTCGCACTTCATCTGCTTCCCTTACGAGACACGCCGTACCGGCATTTATGCCGCCGGCCCGGTGCGCCGTCCGATGGATATTCTGCAAGCCACCGACGATGCCACCGGCGCCGCGCTGAAGGCGATCCAGGCGGTGGAAGCTGTCGCCATCGGCCGCGCCGCGCATCCGCGCTCGGGCGACCTGTCCTTCCCCACCGCGCGCCTCGAAGGCTGCACCCAGTGCAAGCGCTGCACGGTGGAATGCCCCTTCGGCGCCATCGACGATTCGAGAACTACTCCTGCGACACCGTCGGCAGCCAGGTCAAGGCGATCGAAATCCCCGAGGAGGACGAAGAAAAGCCACGCATCCTGGTGCTGGCCTGCGAGAACGACGCCTACCCGGCGCTCGACATGGCGGGCCTGGCGCGCCTGAACTACTCTGCCTTCGTGCGCATCATCCCGGTGCGCTGCCTCGGTTCGGTAAACACCATCTGGATCACCGACGCGAT
>JAIOPW010000278.1 GCA_021413665.1 Rhodocyclales bacterium
ATGGAATTCGACGCCGAAGCGCGTGTGCGCCTGATCGGCTATGCCGACGGTGACGCGCGGCGCCTGCTCAACGTGCTGGAGCAGGTGCGCACGGCGGCCGCGACGGCGGGTTTTGCAAACGGGCGCCGTGTCGTCAGCGCCGACTTTCTGGAACAGACGCTGGCCGCCGACCTGCGCCGTTTCGACAAGGGCGGCGATGCCTTCTACGACCAGATATCGGCCCTGCACAAATCCGTGCGCGGCTCGGACCCGGATGCCGCGCTCTACTGGCTGGTGCGCATGCTCGATGGCGGCGCCGATCCGCTCTACATGGGGCGGCGCATCGTGCGCATGGCGATCGAGGACGTCGGCCTGGCCGATCCGCGCGCCTGGGAGATCGCGCTCAACGCCTGCGCCACCTATGAGCGCCTGGGCAGCCCGGAAGGTGAGCTGGCGTTGGCCAACGCCGTGCTGTACATGGCCGTGGCGCCGAAGTCGAACGCCGCCTACGTCGCCTATAATGCCGCCCGCGCCTTCGTGGCGAAGGACAAGAGCCGCGGCGTGCCCGAGCATTTGCGCAACGCGCCGACGAAGTTGATGAAGGACCTCGGCTACGGCGCCGATTACCGTTACGCCCACGACGAAGCCGAGGGCTATGCCGCCGGGGAAACCTACCTGCCCGAAGGCATGCCCGCCGTGCATTGGTATCAACCCGTGGCGCGCGGGCTGGAACAGAAGATCGCCGAAAAACTTGCCCACCTGCGCGAACTCGACGCGCAGGCGAAGAAGAAACGATAAGGATTCACCATGCTGGACATCCAAAGCTTGCGCACCAATCTCCCCTTCGTCGCCGAGCGCCTCGCTTTGCGCGGCGTGACGCTCGACACCGCCGCCTTCGAGGCGCTGGAAGCCGAGCGCAAGCGCCTGCAGGTGCACACCCAGGACCTGCAGGCCAGGCGCAATACGCTGTCGAAGCAGATCGGCATGCTGAAGGGCAAGGGCGAGGATGCTTCCGCCGTGATGACGGAAGTCGCCGGGCTGGGCGACGCACTGAAAGTCGGCGAGGCGGCGCTGGCGGAACTGATGCCGCGCTTCGATGCCTTTCTCGAACTGATACCCAACCTGCCGCACGAAAGCGTTCCGGTCGGCAAGGATGAAACCGGCAACGTCGAAGTGCTGCGCTGGGGTACGCCGCGCGCCATCGCCGCGCCGCGCGACCACGTCGATCTCGGCACCGCGCTGGGCGGGCTGGATTTCGAGGCGGGCGTGAAGATTTCCGGTGCGCGCTTCACGGTGATGAAGGGCCGGATCGCGCGCCTGCATCGCGCGCTGACCCAGTTCATGCTCGACCTGCATACCCTGACCCAGTTCATGCTCGACCTGCATACCGGCGAGCACGGCTACACCGAGGTTTACACCCCTTATCTGGTCAATCCCGAAAGCATGTTCGGCACCGGCCAGTTGCCCAAGTTCGAGGAAGACCTGTTCATGGTACCGCGCAGTGACGGTGGCAAGCTCTACCTGATTCCCACCGCCGAAGTTCCGGTGACCAACCTCGTGCGCGGCGAAATCCTCGCCGGCGATTCGCTGCCGCTCAAGTTCGTCGCCCACACGCCCTGCTTCCGCTCCGAGGCCGGCAGCTACGGCAAGGACACGCGCGGCATGATCCGCCAGCACCAGTTCGACAAGGTGGAACTGGTGCAGATGGTGCGCCCCGATCAATCCTGGGAAGCGCTGGAGCAACTCACCGGCCACGCCGAAGCCGTGCTGCAAAAGCTCGAACTGCCCTACCGCAAGGTGGCGCTATGCACCGGCGACATGGGCTTTTCGGCGGCCAAGACCTACGACCTCGAAGTCTGGCTGCCGGCGCAGAATACCTATCGCGAGATTTCCTCCTGTTCCAACTTCGAGTCCTTCCAGGCGCGCCGCATGCAGGCCCGCTTCCGCAACGAGAAGAACAAGCCCGAGCTGCTGCACACGCTGAACGGGTCGGGTCTTGCGGTCGGCCGCACGCTGGTGGCGGTGCTGGAGAACTACCAGAACGAGGACGGCAGCATCACGGTGCCCGCCGTGCTGCGCCCCTGGATGGGCGGCGCGGAGAAGATCAGCGCCGCCTGAACGACGGCGCTGCCGCGTAGGGCGAGACGTGGGCCGGCTCCAGCCGGCTGAGGATGTCGTAGTAGTTGCGAATGTTTTCCACCATGATCACCGCTTCGCCGCCGCGCGCGGCGCCGCTTTTCAGCCGCGCATAGATTTCCGGTCGCGCCAGTTGCGGCAGGACCTGCTTCATCTCGTACCAGACGTCCGGGTCGCGTTTCATCTTCTGCGCGATGGCCCGCGCGCCGCGAAAATGGCCCATGCCCAGGTTATAGGCCGACAGGGCCAGCCAAAGCCGGTCGGGGTGCTTCGCGCTGTCCGGAACCTGCTCCACCAGTTCCGCAAGGTAGCGGGCGCCGGCACGGATGCTTTCGGGGGCATCGAGGCGATTTTTCACGCGAAGGTAGTCGGCCGTGTCCTCGGTCAGCATCATCATCCCGCGCACGCCGGTGGGTGATGTGGCCAGCGGGTCCCAGTGCGATTCCTGGTAGGCGAGCGCGGCCAGCAGGCGCCAGTCGATCCCGGTCAGGTCCTGTGCCGACTGGAAATAGCGGCGCCACACGGGGAGCTTGCTGCGCGTGTCGTCGAGGAAGCGGGTGATGCCTTCGGCATTGATGCGCTTGATGTGGCCGAAGTAGCGGTCATGCAGCCGCGCCAGCGTACCGTCGGCGCGAGCGGCGGCGATGAAGGCGTCGGCCTTGGCGCGCAGGCTGTCGGCATCCTTGCCGCCGAAGGCCCAGCCGAATTCCAGCTTGCCCGGCAGTTGCAGCAGCGGCGCCAGCTCCGGATGGAAGTTGACGCCAAGATCGAGGTGGATCTCATGCACGGCGACCAGTTCGGCCTTGCGTTCGGCCACGCGCGCCAGCATCTCCATTTCGTCGACGCCGGGCACCTCGACCACCCGCGGGCGCGATTTCTCGTCCAGTCCGCGCAGGGTATCGGCCAAAGGCGATCCGGCCGGCACTTCGACGGTCTTGCCGGCCAGGTCGGAAAGCCTTTCCGGGCCGAGCGCGTCGTCGTGACCGACGATCCATTGCTTGACGGTACGAATCGGCGTCGAATACTGCAACAGGCTGTTTCCCTGCGGCATCGAGGCCGCCAGATGCACCCGCCCGGCCAGCGCCAGGTCGTTGAGCTCATAGGCATCGGCGGCTTTGATGAAGTTCACCTTGAGGCCGAGGCTGTCGGCAAAGGCGGTGACCAGGTCATGCTCGAAACCGCTGGCGGTGTTGCCCTCGCGCTGGAAGAAGGCAGGTGCTTCGCGGATCGCGACGAC
Source organism: Rhodocyclales bacterium (assembly GCA_021413665.1). Lineage (GTDB taxonomy): Bacteria > Pseudomonadota > Gammaproteobacteria > Burkholderiales > Rhodocyclaceae > Sulfuritalea. The sequence goes on from JAIOPW010000278.1 coordinate 3,353, forward strand.
CAGTCGACCGTCGGTCTCGGGCGGATCAATGCGGGAGCAGGCGACGACGCCGGCCAGTGCGAAACAGCAGATCAGGCGAAGCAGTTTCGGCAACGCTCTACCTCCGTTCATGCTGTGACCGACGGGCGCTTCGCGGGTATAATCCGCGCCTCGCGGAGGGGTGGCAGAGTGGTCGAATGTACCTGACTCGAAATCAGGCGATGTCGCAAGGCATCCGTGGGTTCGAATCCCACCCCCTCCGCCATCTGATTCTACCCCCTGAAATTTCCTCCGGTATTCTGCGTTCGGTCCGCGCCTAGCCGCCCTTGCGGCGCGACAGCGGATGGCGTGGCACGTCCGGATGACGGCGTGCCGACGGTGTCCTGGCGGGTATGGCGGGCGCGGCGGAGGTTGCTCGCCGTGGTGCCGGCGCCGACTTTCGTGTGTGCGCCCCGGCGCCTTGTCCCGGTTGGTGCGGCCTCGTCGGGCTGGCCGTCCCAGCCGGCTGCCAGGCCGGGATCAGGTGGCGCTTGCCCGGCCCGATGAGGTCGTTGCGGCCCATGGCTTTCAGTGCTTCGCGCAACAGGGGCCAGTTCTCGGGATCGTGGTAGCGCAAAAAGGCCTTGTGCAGTTTGCGCTGGCGTCCGCCACGCACCACGGCAACGCCTTCGGAATCCGTCGTGACTTTGCGCAGCGGGTTTTTCTCCGTGTGCCACATCGCCGTGGCGATGGCCAGCGGGGTCGGCAGGAAGGTCTGCACCTGGTCGAGGCGGAAGCCGTTCTTCTTCAGCCACAGCGCCAGTTCCAGCATGTCCTCGTCGGTGGTGCCGGGGTGGGCGGCGATGAAGTAGGGGATCAGGTACTGCTCCTTGCCGGCTTCCCTGGAGAACTTGTCGAACATCTGCTTGAAGCGCTCGTAGGCGCCGATGCCCGGCTTCATCATTTTCGACAGCGGGCCGTCCTGGGTGTGCTCCGGCGCGATTTTCAGGTAGCCGCCGACGTGATGCGTCACCAGTTCCTTGACGTACTCGGGCGAACGCACCGCAAGGTCGTAGCGCAGGCCCGAACTGATCAGTATCTTCTTGATGCCGGGCAGCGCGCGCGCCTTTTGGTAGACCGAGATCAGCGGCGCGTGATCGGTACCGAGGTTCTCGCAGATGCCCGGATAGACGCAGGAAAGCCGGCGGCAGGAGGATTCGATTTTTGGGTCCTTGCAGGCCATGCGGTACATGTTGGCGGTCGGTCCGCCGAGGTCGGAAATCACGCCGGTGAAGCCCGGCGTCTTGTCGCGGATCTGTTCGATCTCGTGCAGGATCGACGACTCCGAACGGCTCTGGATGATGCGGCCTTCGTGCTCGGTGATGGAGCAGAAAGTGCAGCCGCCGAAACAGCCGCGCATGATGTTGATCGAGAAGCGGATCATCTCCCATGCCGGAATTTTCGCCTCGCCATAGCTCGGGTGCGGGGCGCGGGCATAGGGCAGGCCAAAGACGTGGTCCATCTCTTCGGTGGATAGCGGCAGCGGCGGCGGGTTGAGCCACAGGTCGCGCTGCGCCGCGCCCTCGCCGTGGGCCTGTATCAAGGCGCGGGCATTGCCGGGATTGGA
>JAIOPW010000160.1 GCA_021413665.1 Rhodocyclales bacterium
GGAAGGCCTGCTGCCGACGGTGACGCTGTCGCTGGCCATGGCGACGCAGCGCATGGCGAAACGCAACGCGCTGGTGCGCCACCTGCCCGCGGTCGAGGCGCTGGGATCGACGACGACGATCTGCAGCGACAAGACCGGCACCCTGACACAGAACCGCATGTCGGTGCAGCGCCTGTGGCTGGGCGGCGGCTTCCTCGACTTTGCCGACCTTGCGGCCGCATATACCAACAATCCGCGGTTGACGGACGACCACCGCGAGCTGTTCGTCAATGCCGCGCTCTGTCACAACCTGAAGATCATCGACGGCAAACTGCTGGGTGATCCCATGGAAGTGGCGCTGGCCGGCATGGGGCGGCAGGTTGCGGGTGCGCTTGGCGACCACCAGCGCATCGACGAGATTCCCTTCGACACCGACCGCAAGCGCATGTCGGTGCTGTGCTCGACGCCGCAAGGCCACATGCTGTATTGCAAGGGCGCGCCGGAGACGGTGCTCGCCGCCTGCGATTTCGTGCAGTTCGACGCCGGCGTCGTGCCGCTCGATCCCGTGGCGAAGACCCGCCTGCTGGCGGCGCAGCGACAGATGGCGGAAGCCGGACTGCGCGTGCTGGCCTTTGCCCACTGCGCGGTCGCCGACGGACTGCCCAACGAAGAGCGCGGCATGATCCTCGCCGGGCTGGTCGGGCTCGAAGACCCGCCGCGCGCGGAAGTGCCGGATGCCATCGCACGCTGCGCCTCGGCCGGCATCCGCATCATCATGGTCACCGGCGACCACCCGCACACGGCGCTGGCAATCGCACGCCAGATCGGCCTGGTCAAAGGAGAGCAGCCAAGCGTCATCACCGGCGACCAGTTGCGCTCGATTTCGCCGGCCCATCTGCAACTGGCGCTCGACGCGAAGGAAATCATCTTCGCCCGCGTCGCCGCCGAGCAGAAGATGCTGATCGTGCAAGCCCTGCAGAAGAAGGGCGAGATCGTCGCCGTCACCGGCGACGGCGTTAACGACGCGCCGGCGCTGAAGACCGCCGACATCGGCATCGCCATGGGCATCTCCGGCACCGACGTGGCCAAGGAGGCCGCCGACCTGATCCTGCTCGACGACAACTTCGCCAGCATCGTCGCCGCGATCGAAGAAGGGCGCGCGGTGTTCGACAACATCCGCAAGTTCCTCACCTACATCCTGAGTTCGAACATTCCCGAGCTGGTGCCCTATCTCGCCTTCGTGCTGTTCCGCATCCCGCTGCCGCTGACCATCATCCAGATCCTCGCCGTCGACCTCGGCACCGACATGCTGCCGGCTCTGGCGCTGGGCGCCGAGAAGCCTGAGCCTGCGGTGATGAGCCGCCCCCCCAGGGCGCGCGACGAACGGCTGTTGTCATGGGGCGTGGTCGCCCGCGCCTACCTGTTCCTCGGCGTGCTGGAAGCGGCGGCGGCGATGGCGGTGTTCTTCTTCGTGCTGCAAGCCGCTGGCTGGCACTACGGCGCCATGCTCGACCGCGCCGATCCGCTCTACCTGCAGGCGACCTCCGCCTGCCTGGCAACGATTGTGGTGATGCAGATGATGAATGTGATCTTGTGCCGCCATCCATTCCGATCGTCGCTCTCCTTCGGCTTTTTCGGCAACCCCTACATCCTGCTCGGACTGGCGGCGGAGCTGGGCGTGATCCTGCTCATCCTCTACACCGACACCGGCAACTGGCTGTTCGGCACCGCACCGGTCGGCAGCGAAGTCTGGTTGCTGGCGCTGGTCGGCGCGGTACTGATGTGGCTGCTGGAGGAAACGCGCAAGGCCTGGTGGCGCCGGATCCTGGCGCGCAAGGCCTGACCCGCTCAGCTGGCCCCGGGGTCCGGCAGCAGCTCGGTGTCGTCGTGCGAGTAGGGCGGGCTGCAGCAGCAGAGGATGCGCAGCGGTTCCGCGCCGGTGGCTTCGATGCGGTGTGGCGTCCCCGGCGGGATCAGCACCGTGTCGCCAACGCCGACTTTCAACAGGCTGTCGCCCAGCGTCATGATGCCGCTGCCGGCGGTGACGTGGTACAGCTCTTCGGTCAGTGCGTGGCGGTGCAGTTGCGTGCGCGAACCCGCATCGACCGTCGCCTCGGCCAGGCTTTGCAGGCGGTTGCCATGCAGTGCGGGATGCATCAGTTCGCGAATCGTCGAACCGTCCCTGGTGACGTAGGCGGGGACATCAGGGTAGCGTGTCTGCATGGCCTTACTCCGCAGTGGCCGGCACCATCGGCACCATCGGCCCGCGCGGATCGCGCGGTGCCTTTTGCCGCAGCAAGCAATGCAGCAGTGCCTGCTCGCCGGACGCCAGATCGGTGTCGGAGTCGCTGGCGAGGAAATGGCGGCGGAAGGCCTGGCGCGCCACCGCGGGCGCGGTGATGTCGTAGCCCAGCGCCCGCAGGCCGAGCAGGGCATCGAAGCCGGCCGGCGGTGCTGCGGCAGCGGATTCGCACCAGAGACCGAAGCCCCGCTGCGCCAACCGCTGCCAGGGAAACAGGCGGCTTGGATCGACCTTGCGCCCCGGGGCGACGTCGCCGTGGCCGAGGAAGTTTGCCGCCGGAATCCGGTAGCGCGTGCGCAATTCGTCGAGCAGGGCCAGCAGGGCGACGATCTGTGCCTCGGCGAATGGCTCATCGCCGGTGTTGTCGAGTTCGACGCCGATCGAGGCCGAGTTGAGGTCGCTCAGGCCGCCCCACCAGGAATCACCCGCATGCCAGGCGCGGGCCGACTCGTCGACCAGTTGCACGACCGCGCCGTCGCGGCCAACCAGGTAATGGGCGCTGACCTTGCGCCGCGGATCGGTCAGGGTCGCCAGGGCCTTGGCCGCGCTGTCGTTGCTGGTCTGGTGCAGGATGACGAAATTCGGCCGGCGCTGGTCGAAATTCGGCGATGGTTGCCACAGCGCTCCCCCTCCCTGGCCGGAGGGCGGCGGCGCGCAGGCCACGAGCGTCACCAGCAGAAAGACGGCAAACCCGCGCCGCATGGCCGCCCGCCGTCAGACGACGACTATTGGCTTGGACAATCGCGCCCGGCTTTGTGCCTCGGACTTGTTCATCTCGGACACCTGGCGGCCATAGGCCTCGCGCGCGGCCTGTCCCTGGCGAGTGGCCTCGATGCTGCGGATGCAGCGCCAGCGCTTGCCGGCCTTGGTTTCGATCTGGCGCATCTCCGACTTGGGATGATGCTGGCGGCAGTGGTAGCAGAATGCGGTTTCGGACATGCCGGGGGACTCGGACAGGGGACCAGGCGAATTGTAGACCGAGATGCGGCATTGATCCTATAGACTTGAAACAAGGCGCCGTACCGGCATCGCCGTTTCCCCCGGACCATTTCCTTGGACACCCTTGCAGACAGCCCCGTCGAGCCGGAACTGCCGCCGTATCCTGGCGTGACCCTCGCCGACGTGGTGCTGGTCACCTCGCCCGAGACGGCAGCGGCCGCCCGGCGGGCCTTGCTGGCCGAGGATGTACTCGGTTTCGACACCGAAGCCAAGCCGACCTTCGCCAAGGGTGAGGTGTCCACCGGGCCGCACCTGATCCAGCTCGCAACGGAACACCGGGTTTATCTGTTCAAGGTCGGCTGCCTGCCCGACCCTGAGGGCCTGCGGGCCATACTCGAATCGCGGGAAATCCTGAAGGTGGGCTTTGGCCTCGGCAGCGATCTCGCGCAACTGAAGTCACGCCTGGGGATCGAGCCGCGCAAGGTGCTCGACCTGTCGCGAGCGCTGCGCGACGAGAAGTCGAAGCAAAGTCTCGGTGCCCGCACCGCCGTGGCGCGTTACTTTGGCCAACGCCTGCAAAAGTCGAGAAAAGTCACGACATCGAACTGGTCCAATCCGCGCCTGACCGAGCGCCAGATGCTCTACGCGGCGAATGACGCGCAGGTAGCGTTGCGGGTCTACCGCGCGGCGCTGGTGTCCGATCCCCGTTTGTCGCGCGAATTCGCCTGAGGTCGAAGGCTTCTGGTCAGGCCTTCTTCGCCCGCGGATGGGCGGCGTCGTAACTCTTCGCCAGGTGCTGAAAATCCAGATGCGTATAGATCTGCGTCGCGGCGATGCTGGCGTGGCCCAGCATTTCCTGCACCGCGCGCAGGTCGCCGGAGGACTGCAACACATGCGACGCAAACGAGTGGCGCAGCATGTGGGGGTGCACATGCACGCCGACGCCCTGCCGTTGCGCCCACTGCGCGAGGCGGGTGGCAACTTGGCGCGGCGTCAGCCGGGTGCCGTTGCGGCCGAGGAACAGCGCCGGCTGAGCGTCGCGCTCGAATTGCGGGCGTAGCACCAGCCATGCTTCCAGCGCGGTGCGCGCCTTGTCGCCGACCGGCACCGTGCGCGTTTTCTGGCGCTTGCCGGTGACGGTGACTTCGCCGGCCGCAAGGTCGAGTCCGCCCGGCCAGTCGAGGCTCACCAGTTCGGACAGGCGCAGGCCGGAGGAATAGAACAGTTCGAACATCGCGATGTCGCGCGTTTGCAGGGGCTCGTTTGCCAACCCCGCGTCCACGGCGCCCGGCGCAAGGTCGAGCAGCGCGGCGGTCTGGTCGATGCCGAGCGCCTTGGGCAGGGTGCGCGGGCGTTTCGGGGCGCGCAGGCCATCGGCGGGATTCGACGAAATCGCACCGCGCCGCGCCAGCCAGGCGTAGTAGCTGCGCCAGGCCGAGAGGGTGCGCGCGATGGAGCGCGGCGCCAGTTCCTGTGCATGCAATTGCATCAGGCCGCGCCGCAGTTGCGGCGTCTTCAGCGCGACAGGGTCGGCGTCGGCCGCCAGCACCTTCAGGCGCGCGAGGTCGCGCCGGTAGGCATCGATCGTGTGCGGGCTGGCGCGCCGCTGGATGGCCAGCTCGGTGAGGAAATGCTCGGCCGATGTATCCATGTCGCCGGCGCGCTGGGGGCTGGCTTCAGCCCGCGACGCGCAGCAGCGCCGCCGAGGCCAACTCGCCGATGCGTTCGAGGTAGAGGGTGCCGAGCTCGGGATAGAAGCGGTGCGGCTCTTCGCTGGCCATGACCAGCAGGCCGAAACAAACTCCGCCGGATTCGCGCAGCGGCACTTGCGTCATCGAGCGCAGGTGCGCGGCCGCCTCGCCGAACCAGGCCGTCGATTCCTGGCCGCTCACGCCGCCGCAGTAGGGCCGCTGCAGGTTGGCGGCAAAGGCCTTGACGGCGTCGGCGACGGTATCGAACTCGTGGCCGCCGCCTTGTCCGGCACCCCACAGGCGCACGGTGACGTGCGGCACGGCGAAGGCGCCGCCGAGGTGCGAGTAGAGGGCGCGCACCACCGCGGCCTGGTCGGTAGCCGCGATCAGCGCCGCGGCCAGCCCATGCACCTTGCCGGAAATGGCGTCGTTTTCCTGGCCGAAGGCAATCAGCTCGACCAGTTTGGATTCCAGCGTGCGCACCTTGTCGCGCAGGTTGAAGAGCTGCTTTTCGGTAATCGAAATGGCGCGCCCGCTGTGCGGATCGGGCAGGGTTACCAGTGCCAGCATGTCGGCATACTGGTCGAAAAATTCCGGATGATCGTGGAGATAGCGGGCGACGTCTTCGGATGTCATGTCAGGTCTCATGTCAGGTTGCTCGGGAGTTCGATTTCTGCGCTGAATACGGTGGTGGCGGGGCCGGTCATCAGGACCGGAGCGGCGCTGTCGGCTTTTCCGCCCCAGGCGATGGAGAGGTCGCCGCCGTGGGTCGTGACGCGCACCGGCGACTCCAGCAGGCCGCGACGGATGCCGGTGACCACGGCGGCGCATGCGCCGGTGCCGCAAGCCAGGGTCTCGCCGGCGCCGCGTTCGTAGACCCGCAGGCGGATGGCGTGGCGGTCGACCACCTGCATGAAGCCGGCATTGACCCGGCGCGGAAAGCGCGGGTGTGATTCGATCAGCGGTCCGGTTTCGGCGACCGGCGCGGTAGCGACGTCGGCCACCACCTGCACCGCATGCGGGTTGCCCATCGAGACGACGCTGATGTCCACCCGCGTACCGCCGACATCGAGCACTTGCACGACGTCGTCCGAATCGCTGGCGAAGGGAATTTCGGCCGGCCGGAAGCCCGGCGCACCCATGTCCACCGTGACCTGGTCGTCGGCTTCGAGTTTCGGCACAATCAGTCCGCACTTCGTCTCGACGCGGATCTCGCGCTTGTCGGTGAGGCCCTGCTCATGGACGAAGCGCACGAAGCAGCGCGCGCCGTTGCCGCACTGCTCGACCTCGCCGCCGTCGGCGTTGAAGATGCGGTAACGGAAATCGACGCCCGGCGTCGCGCTGCGCTCGACGACGAGGATCTGGTCGCAGCCGACGCCGAAATGGCGGTCGGCGAGAAAACGCGCCTGGGCCGGCGTCGGCACGAAGTCCTGGCTGATCGCGTCGAGCACGACGAAATCATTGCCGAGGCCATGCATTTTGGTAAAACGAATACGCATCGAGCGAGGATACGCCGTGTCGCCGGCGCCGACTTTCCGGAATGGGGGTCAATAAACCCCTTGTTCCCCAGCCGGACGCGTCTTGAAGCGCTTGTGCAGCCAGTAGTACTGCTCCGGCGACTTCAATACCTCGCGCTCGATGAAGGCATTCAGGCGCCGCGCGTCCCCCGTCTCGCCGTCCCCCGGGAATTCCGCCCAGGGCTCGCCCACGCTCGCGACGTAGCGAGTTTGCCAACCGCGGGACTCCATGCGCGTAACGAGCGGGATCACCGTCGCCCCGGTCAGTTTCGCCAGCCGGGCCAGCCCGGTGATGGTGGCCGTCTGCACGCCGAAGAAAGGCACGAAAACCGATTCCTTCGGGCCGTAATCCATGTCCGGCGAGTAGTGGAAAAAGCGGCCGGCCTTCATCGCCTTGAGCGCCTTGCGCGTACCTTCCTGGCGCGAGACCATGTCGCAGTTGCCGAAGCGATTGCGGCCGCCATTCATCGCCGCCTCGAAGACGCGATTCTTCTGCCGCGTGTAAATCGCCACCACGCCATGTTCCAGCAGCAGGCGCATGGCACCGGCGTCGATGCCGACGAAATGCGGCACCAGCAGGATCACCGGGTGGCCTTTGTACGCGGCGAGCTTCTCGCCGCCTTCGAGCCGCACCAGGCGCCGGATGCGCTCGGGCGAGGCCCACCACCAGAGCCCGAGTTCGAGGATGCTGCGGCCGAAGACCATGAAGTGGCGTCTCGCCAGCGCCGACTTTTCAGCGCCCGAGAGCTGCGGAAAGCAGAGGCCGAGGTTGGTCAGCGTGACGTGGCGGCGTTCGGGCAACAGCGCATAGAGCGCCAGCCCGAGCGCTCGCCCGAGCAGGGCCAGCAGCGGCAGCGGCAGCCAGTGCAACAGCCACATGGCCGCAATCACCAGGTACGTCATGACTGGGCGGGCGGCGCTTCGGCGCCCGCCGGCACCTTGTAGCGGTTGTAGCCCCACAGGTACTGGCCGGGGCATTGCCGGATCAGCACTTCCAGTTCGCGGTTGAGCTGCGCCGCACGCTGCATGAGGTCGCCTTCGAGCGGCGCCGACAAGGGGAAGAGCTTGATGTGGAAGCCGGCGCCGTAATGCAGGCGCTCGCCATAAGCCAGCAGCACCGTGGCTCCGGTTTCGGCCAGTCGCGCCGCCAGCGTCATGGTGTAGGCGGGACGGCCGAAGAAAGGCAGCCAGGCGCCTTCGCCATTGCCGGGCACCTGGTCGGGCAGCATGCCCACCGCCTCGCCACTTTTCAGCGCCTTCAGCAGACGGCGCACGCCGGAAAGGTCGGCGGGAGCGAGCTTGAGGTTGGCGCCGCGCCCCTCCTCGATCAGCGGCGCCAGCCAGCCCTGCTTGGGCCGGCGGTAAAGCACGGTCATCGGCTTGCGCACGGCGTAGTACTGCGCGGTGATCTCGAAGCAGCCCAGGTGCGGGGT
>JAIOPW010000161.1 GCA_021413665.1 Rhodocyclales bacterium
CAGATCATCAAGCATTGATGACGGAAGGCGAGCGATGAGCAGGATGACCCCGGAAAAAGCTCGCGAGTTGCGCGATGAAAAGCGCGACGGCAAGACTCGCCAGCGGCCCGCCGCCTTCGTTCCGCAGCCGGGTACGCGCAAACATCGGGAATTGCGCTTCGACCATCGCCATCCGGAACATGTCGAGGAAGCCCGCAAGCTGCTCTCCGGGCTTGAAGGCATGGAGATCGACGATGGACTGGGACCCTACAGCTTGTCGATCTGGTACGAAATCAGCGACTACTCGCTGGAAGGGCTCGAAGCCGCACTGGTGCGCCAGGGCTTCCACCTTGACGAAAGCGTCTACAGCAAGATGATGCGGACCGTCGTGTATTTCTGCGAGGAAACGCAGATGCGCAACATGCGCGTCCCCGAGCGCCTGATCAAAAAATCGCACGAGGTCTATTCAAAAGCCTGGGAACACCATCCCCACGGCGACCACGACGAAACTCCGCCGGAGTTGCGCCAGGAAAGGTAGTTTCGGGCCGCAATGGACTCCAATTCGTGACCGACGACCAGTTGCTGCGCTACAGCCGGCACATCCTGCTGCCGCAGATCGGCATCGAAGGGCAGGAAAACATCGTCACTGCGCGTGCCCTGGTCATCGGTGCGGGCGGCCTGGGTTCGCCCGCCGCCCTCTACCTCGCCTCGGCCGGGATCGGTACGCTGGTGCTGGCCGACGGCGACACGGTGGACCTGACCAACCTGCAACGTCAGATACTCCACCGCACCGATGCGGTCGGCATGGCCAAGTCCGCGTCCGGCAAACGCACGCTGGGTGAAATCAATCCGGAATGCAATGTCATCGCCTTGGCCGAACGCCTTTCCGGCGCACGCCTGGACGAGGAAGTGGCGCTGGCCGACATCGTCCTCGACTGCTGCGACAACTTCGCCACGCGCCATGCAGTCAATCGCGCCTGTGTCAAATTCGCCAAGCCGCTGGTATCGGGTGCGGCGATCCGTTTCGACGGCCAGGTGGCGGTGTTCGATTCGCGCCAGGCCGACGCCCCCTGCTATCACTGCCTGTTTCCCGAAGCTCAGGATGTCGAGGAAGTGCGCTGCGCGGTGATGGGCGTCTTCGCGCCGCTGACGGGGATCATCGGCACGGTGCAAGCGGCCGAGGCCCTGAAACTGCTGATCGGCTGCGGCATCAGCCTTGCCGGACGCCTGCTGCTGCTTGACGGACTTGGCATGGAATGGCGCGAGATAAGAGTGCCGCGCGATCCGGGATGCGCGGTATGCGGAACTGAGAAAAAACAATAAACTCAGCCACAGAGATCACAGAGGAAGGCAAAGCACAATCGGTTTTCTCTGTGCCCTCTGTGTTCTCTGTGGCTAATGGTTTTGGGGGTTCATCAGAACAGCTGCCGGTGCCGGATCCGTCCCGGCGCATGGCTGAGCGCTACCGAAAAGGTCAGTACGAACCAAAACAGGGGCAGGCGCCCCTCCTGCCAGACTACCAGCAGCAGCACCAGCGCGATCTTGAGCAGCGTTCCCAGGCCCTTGGCCTGGCGGAAATAGAGCGGATTGGCCCAGGCGTCGAGGGCGATGATGCCCAGACCCGAAACCAGCATCAGCATGCCCCACTGCTCCGCGCCGCCCGCACCCGCCAGCACCACGGCGGAAATTCCCGCCAGCCCGGCAATGTGGAAAATCCGCAGGATATTGATCAGCAGCCCGCGACCGGGAAAATCACGATGACCGTCATCGTCTTTCGGTTCACGCAAGGCGGGCTCGAATGCGAAAGTCGGCGCCGACGGCACGGCGTTCGATGATGTTCAGCCGCATCACGCCGGCCAGATCGGCCAGTTCCGCGAGGCCGAACATGCCGCGCGCAGCATCGCCGATAAGGATCGGTGCCTGGTAGATCAACAGTTCGTCAACGCAGCCTTCGCGCAGCAGCGAACCATTCAGGCGCGTGCCGGCTTCGGCCAATACTTCGTTGATGCCGCGCCGGCCGAGTTCCCGCAGCAGACCGGGAAGATCGACTTTTCCCTGCGCGTTCGGCAGCAGCACGATCTCGGCGCCGCGAACACGCAAGGCCGCACCACGTTCATTGTCCCGCGCCGCGGCGATCAGGACGTTGCTGCCGTCCAGCACCGCCGCATCGGGCGGCATTTCGAGGCGGCTGTCGATCACCACCCGGAGCGGCTGTCGCGTGGTTTGCACCTCGCGCACCGTGAGCCGCGGATTGTCGTCCTTGACGGTGCCGATACCTGTCAGCACGGCGCAGGATCGCGCACGCCAGGCGTGGGCGTCGCGCCTGGCGTCAGGGCCGGTGATCCACTGCGAGACGCCGTTGTTGAGCGCGGTCTTGCCGTCGAGGCTGGCAGCGACCTTGAGCCGCAGCCAGGGCCGGCCGCGCGTCATGCGTGAAACGAAGCCGATGTTGAGTTCATTGGCCTCGCCGGCGAGCAACCCGACGGTGACGTCCATGCCGGCCGCCGTCAGCTTCGCCAGGCCCCGCCCCGCCACCAGCGGATTCGGATCCTGCATCGCCGCCACGACGCGTGCTACGCCTGCGTCAATCAGCGCTTCTGCACAGGGCGGGGTACGGCCGAAATGGCTGCACGGTTCCAGCGTGACATAGGCCGTCGCACCTTTCGCCGCATCTCCAGCGCCGACTATCGCGCTCAGCGCAACGGCTTCGGCATGCGGCAGGCCGGCCCCTTCGTGCCAGCCCTCGCCGATGACCCGGCCGTCACGGACCATGACGCAGCCGACACGCGGATTGGGAGAAGTGCAGTAGAGGCCGCGCCGCGCCAATTGCAAAGCGCGCGCCATGAAAGCGTGGTCGGCGGCGGAAAAGCTCATGCGGCGATCATCTGCCGCGGCCAATCACGATTTCGCCCGGGGTTGCCGCGGCTTCTTGATCTCGCGGATGGCGTCGGAAAACTCATCGACGTCCTCAAAGTTGCGGTACACCGAAGCAAAGCGGATGTAGGCGACCTTGTCGAGCCTCTTCAGTTCGCGCATTACCAGTTCACCGATGCGGTCCGAGGCCACCTCGCGCAGCGCCAGTTGCACCAGCTTTTCCTCGATGCGGTCCAGCGCCAGGTCGATGCTTTCGGTGGTAACCGGACGCTTGCGCATGGCCAGCATCATGCTGGCCTTGAGCTTGTCGCGGTCATAGTCGGTACGGCTGCCGTTCTTCTTCACCACCTGCGGCAGATTCAGTTCGACGCGCTCGTAGGTGGTGAAGCGCTTGTCGCAGGCCAGGCAGCGACGGCGACGGCGCACGGTGTCGCCGTCTTCGTTCTCCCGGGTATCGACTACCTGGGTGTTGGGCTCAGCGCAGTAAGGACATTTCATGAACTGCTCCGCCGCTGGCGATCAGATCAACCGTAAACCGGGAACTTCTTGCACATGGCCGACACTTCGCCGCGCACCCGCGTCAGCACGGCTTCGTCGTTTGGCGCGTCGAGCACGTCGGCGATCAGGTTGGCGACCTGCTCGGCCTCGATTTCGGTGAAGCCGCGCGTGGTCATCGCCGGCGTGCCTAGGCGAATGCCGGAAGTGACGAAGGGCTTTTGCGGATCATTCGGGATCGCGTTCTTGTTGACCGTGAGGTGGGCGCGGCCCAACGCAGCTTCGGCGTCCTTGCCGGTGATGTTCTTGGCCTGCAGGTCGACCAGGAAAACATGCGACTCGGTACGCCCGGAGACGATGCGCAGGCCGCGACTCTTCAGCACCTTGGCCATCACCTGGGCGTTGTCGATCACCTGCTCCTGGTAGTTACGAAACTCGGGCGTCATGGCTTCCTTGAATGCCACGGCCTTGGCCGCGATGACGTGCTCCAGCGGGCCGCCCTGCAAGCCGGGAAAGATCGCCGAGTTGATTGCCTTTTCGTGCTCGGCCTTCATCAGGATCAGGCCACCGCGCGGGCCGCGCAGGGTCTTGTGGGTGGTCGACGTCACCACGTCGGCATGCGGCACCGGGTTGGGGTAGAAGCCGGCGGCGACGAGGCCGGCGTAGTGAGCCATGTCCACCATGAAAATGGCGCCGACCGCCTTGGCCACCTTGGCGAAGCGCTCGAAATCGATCTTCAGCGCGTAGGCCGAAGCGCCGGCAATGATCAGCTTCGGCTTGTGCTCGTGCGCCAGCCTTTCCATCTCCACGTAGTCGATTTCTTCGTTCTCATCCAGCCCGTAGGGCACTATGTTGAACCACTTGCCACTGATGTTGAGCGGCATGCCGTGAGTCAGGTGGCCACCCATCGACAAATTCATGCCGAGAATCGTGTCGCCCGGCTTGAGGAAGGCAAAGAACACCGCCTGGTTGGCCTGCGAACCGGAATGCGGCTGGACGTTGGCGCAATCGGCACCGAACAGCTTCTTGGCGCGATCGATCGCAAGTTGCTCGGCCACATCGACATGTTCGCAGCCGCCGTAATAGCGCTTGCCGGGATAGCCCTCGGCGTATTTGTTGGTCAGTTGCGAGCCTTGCGCTTCCATCACGGGCCACGAGACGTAGTTCTCGGAAGCGATCAGCTCAATGTGATCTTCCTGGCGGCGGTTTTCATTCTCGATGGCGGCCCAAAGCTCGGGATCGCTCTTGGCGAGGGTGTTCTGCTTGGCAAACATGGCGGAATCCGTAGATGGATGGGAATCGTTGGATTTTAGCATCCGGCCCCCACCATCCCAAATTCGGCTGCCAATCCCCCGGCTATTCCAGTACCTCGTCGAGCGCCCGATTCAGGTGGCCGCACTCAGCCCATGAAACCAGCCGCCAGCCATCCCCGCTGTGTTCCAGCCAGTTGAACGCCGCATTCGGCAACTGAAAATCGCGCGGCGCATCCAGCGCCCGGCCGGTGGCGGCGCGAAAGACGATGTCGAGGACGCCGCCATGCGTAAACGCCAGCACGCTCTGGCCGGGATGTCTTTCCGCCAACGCGCCGAGCCCCGCCATGACTCGCCCCCGAAAAGTAATCAGGGATTCCCCGTTTTCGTAGTCATAGTCGGGTGTCCGCGCGCGGTGGTGATGGAATACGTCCGGGCGTTGCACGCTGGCCTCCTGCGAGGTGATGCCCTGCAGCACGCCAAAGTGGCGTTCGCGCAAAGTCGGCGCTGGCGACACGGCGATTGCGAGGTCCGCCGTGGCGATCAATGCCGTGTGCCAGGCACGCAGCAAGTCGCTGCTGTATGCCGCCGCAAAGGAATGTTCCGACAAACCCCGCCGCAGCTCGCGGGCCTGCGCCTCACCCGCCGCGTTGAGATCAATGTCAATGTGCCCCTGGATGCGCTTCTCGCCGTTCCAGTCGGTCTCGCCATGCCGAATGAGGCAGAAGCGGGTGATGTGTGCTGAGGTCATGCCCCGGATTCTAGGGCTTGTGGCGGGCGTCGCTGCGCAACATGCGGGAAAGGTTCTGGCGCACGAAACCGATATGGTCGGCCGCAGCGACCAGCGCCCGTCCGGCGTCCCCCTGCTCGATGGCCAGCCACACCGCGCGATGCTGATCGAGCAATTGTTCCTTCGCTGCGGGAACCTGCATCAGTTCGCTCAGATTGCGGCGAAGATTGTCACGCAGCAAGCGCAGCAAGCTTGCGGTCAAATGGCCGACGATGACATTGTGCGCGGCTTCGGCGATCGCCTGGTGGAACGCCAGATCGCTATCGACTTGGGCATCGAGGTCGCCGCCGGCAAAGGCCGCTTCAAGCAGTGCCAGGCTCTGGCGGACGCGCTCGCGATCGGCGACCGTGGCCCGATGGGCGGCACATTCGGCGGCCCGGCCTTCGAGCATATGGCGGAACTCCAGCAAGTCCTCGTGGACCGCCGGATGGTCACGCAGGATTTCCTCCCACGGATTGGCGAAGCCGGCGTCAAGTCGATCGGTAACGAATGTCCCGCCACCTTGCCGACTCTCCAGCAAACCACGCGCCGCCAACTTGTGAATCGCCTCACGCAAGGAAGCGCGCGAAACGCCTAATTGCGCCGATAGTTCGCGCTCCGATGGCAGACGATCGCCGGGCTTCAAACCGCCTTCAAGCACCCGTTGTTCAATCTCCCGCGCGACCACGTCCGCAAGCCGTGGCGCCGTCATCTTCGTATCCATACATGTACTATAGCACTGGTCTGACCAATCAATCAACTGAAGGAATATCTTCAGAGCAAAAGTTTCAGGCCCATTGACAATGCTTATTCAGGTCTTTAATATTCGCCACTCACTGGTCTGACCACTGACCCAATTGTTGAAATTCCCAACCAGATGAAGACCAATCGCAGTCTTGGCGATCCCCGGCAAAATGTGTGCGCGGCCACGGAGAAGTGCTTTGATCAGCAATTGTTTGAGCGCTTTGCCCACCTGGACTTCAGCTTCGTTGGCAGGCGTCAGGTTAATATGCCTCCACTCGAAAATACTTGCACCAAGACAATAAACGCACTGCGCGCCCGGCGCGACAGTTGCGCAACTCCGGAGGACCGCGCATGAACGCCATGCTCAAGATGTCGCAACTGATCGATGGCCTCAACGAGCGCATCGGCCGCAACCTGATGTGGCTGGTCCTCTTCGCCGTGATCATCTCGGCGGTCAATGCCGTGGTGCGCAAGGCCTTCGACATGAGTTCGAATGCCTTCCTCGAAATCCAGTGGTATCTATTCGCCGCCGTGGTCATGCTCGGTTCCGCCTACACGATGCTGCGCCAGGGCCACGTCAAGATTGACGTCATCGTCGGTCGCTTCTCGAAACGCACCCAGATCATCGTCGAGTGCCTCGGCATCGTGTTTTTTCTCTTCCCCTTCGTCTACAAGGTCAATGAGCTGGTCTGGCCACTGGTGATCCAGGCTTACCACAGCGGCGAAATGTCGCAGAACGCCGGCGGCCTGATCCGCTGGCCGGTTTATGCCCTGGTACCCGCCGGCTTCATCCTGCTGGGCCTGCAAGGCTTGTCTGAATTGATCAAACGCATCGGCTTCCTGAAGGGGCTGGCGGTGGACCCCACCCAGCCGGTGCAGACCAAATCGGCCGAGGAAGAACTGGCCGAGGAAATTCTCAAACACCAAGTTGCCCCCGAAGTCATCGTCCGTGTCGAAGATGAATTGGACATGGTGACCGACAGGAAAAGAAACGACGGGAGCGCGAAATGATCGAATTCCTCCAGCACAACATGGCGCCGGTAATGTTCGGCGGCCTGATCATCTTCCTCCTGATGGGCTATTCGGTGGCCTTCTCGCTGGCGGCCTGCGGCCTCTTCTTCGGCTGGCTCGGCGTCGAACTCGGCCTGTTGCCCCACTCCCTGCTGCAGGCGCTGCCGCTGCGCATCTTTGGCATCATCCAGAACGACACCCTGCTGGCGATTCCCTTCTTCACCTTCATGGGCCTGATCCTCGAACGATCGGGCATGGCCGAGGATCTGCTCGACACCATCGGCCAGTTGTTCGGCCCGATCCGCGGCGGCCTGGCTTATGCGGTGATCTTCGTCGGCGCCATGCTCGCCGCGACCACAGGCGTGGTAGCGGCCTCGGTGATTTCGATGGGCCTGATCTCGCTGCCGATCATGCTGCGCTACGGCTACGACCGGCGCATCGCAGGCGGCGTGATCGCCGCCTCGGGCACCCTGGCGCAGATCATCCCGCCCTCGCTGGTGCTGATCGTGATCGCCGACCAGCTCGGCAAGTCGGTGGGCGACCTGTATGCCGGCGCCTTCATCCCCGGTTTCGTCCTCACCGGCCTTTATGTGATTTTCATTTTTATGGTCAGCATCTTCAAGCCGGCCTACGTTCCCGCCTTGCCGCTCGAAGCCCGCACCATCCGCGAAGACAACGGCAGCGCCGGCCTGCCTTCGGTGGCGGCGCTGGTCGTCGTTTCCACCGCGGCCGCCATCGTCTATGCCAGGACGCGGCCGGCGGAAACGCCGACCGACGAACTGATCGTGGTCTCGATGTGCGTCGGCGTCGGCGTGGCGTTCGCGCTGGCCGTGCTGAATCGTGTCACCAAGATGGGCCTGCTCTCGCGCATGGCCGAGCGCGTCACCTTCGTGCTGATCCCGCCGCTGGCGCTGATTTTCCTCGTGCTCGGCACCATTTTCCTCGGCATCGCGACGCCGACCGAAGGCGGCGCCATGGGTGCCAGCGGCGCGCTGATCATGGCCCTTTCGCGCCGTCGCCTGAGCCTGAGCCTGATGAAGCAGGCGATGGACGCGACCATGAAGCTGTCCTGCTTCGTCGTTTTCATCCTGCTCGGTGCCACGGTGTTCAGCCTGACCTTCCAGGCGGTCGACGGTTCGGTCTGGGTCGAACACCTGCTGACCGGCCTGCCCGGCGGCCAGATCGGCTTCCTGATCGTGGTGAACCTGCTGGTCTTCTTCCTCGCCTTCTTCCTCGACTTCTTCGAGCTGGCCTTCATCGTCATTCCGCTGCTGGGACCGGTGGCGGACAAGCTGGGCATCGATCTGGTCTGGTTCGGCGTGCTGATGGCGGTAAACATGCAGACCTCCTTCATGCACCCGCCCTTCGGCTTCGCCCTGTTCTACCTGCGCAGCGTGGCGCCGCACAGCGAGTACGTCGACCGCTTGACCAAGAAAACCATCGCTCCGGTCACCACGACGCAGATCTACTGGGGTGCGGTGCCTTTCGTCATCATCCAGATCATCATGGTCGGTTTGCTGATCGCCTTCCCCAACCTGGTAACCGGGGGCATCGACAATGCGGTAAAGGTGGACGTGCAGAGCATCCAGCTCGAGGCGCCGCCCGTAACCGAACAGGGGGCGCCCGCCGACGGCAAGGAAGAGACTGAGGAAGACAGGGAAGAACGCGAGAAGGAAGCGGAAGATGACCCCGCGAAGGCCTTGCAGCAGTCCATCAACAAGGGCAAGTAGCGGCAAATTTGTGGTGTAGTATCCGGCGACAGGCCAATCAAAGATCGCCGTTTTTGTTAAACAACATCGAGGAGATTCATACATGGAACGTCGCAAGTTTCTGCAAAACGCCGGCATTGCCGGCATCCTGGCTGCCGGTGCAGCGCCGGCGGTTCATGCCCAATCGGCGCCGACGATCCGCTGGCGCCTGGCGTCGAGCTTCCCCAAGGCGCTCGACACGATCTACGGCGCAGCCGAGACTTTTTCGAAGGCAGTCAGCGAAGCCACCGGTGGCAAGTTCACCATTTCGGTCCATGCCGGCGGCGAACTGATGCCCGCCTTCGGCGTGGTGGATGGGGTGCAGCAGGGTACTGTCGAGTGTGCCCATACCGCTCCCTACTACTTCTTCGGCAAGGATGACACCTTCGCCATCGACTGCGCGATCCCATTCGGCCTCAACAGCCGCCAGATGACGGCCTGGATGTACGAAGGCAACGGCATGAAGCTGCTGCGCGAGTTCTATGCCGGCTACAACATCGTGAATTTCCCGATGGGCAACACCGGCGCACAGATGGGCGGCTGGTACCGCAAGGAAATCAAGAGCCTGGCCGACATCAAGGGTCTCAAGATGCGCATCGGCGGCTTCGGCGGCAAGGTGCTGTCGGCCATCGGCGGCGTACCGCAGAACATTCCCGGTGGCGAAATCTACCAGGCGCTGGAGAAAGGCACCATCGATGCCACCGAGTGGGTTGGTCCCTATGACGACGAAAAGCTCGGCTTCGTCAAGGTCGCCAAGCACTACTATTACCCTGGCTGGTGGGAAGGTGGTCCGCAGCTCTCGCTTTACGTCAATCAGAAGGCCTACGACGCGCTGCCGGCCGATTACAAGGCCATCCTTGCTTCCGCCGCATCCCATGCCCACATAGTCATGCAGGCCAAGTACGACGCGAAGAACCCGGCCGCCCTCAAGCGCCTGGTGTCGGCCGGCGCCAAGCTCCACCAGTTCGACAAGAGCATCATGATGGCCGCCTATCAGGCAGCGATGGCACTCTACGATGACTTGTCGACCAAGAACCCGGCGTGGAAAAAGGTCTACACAGACTATGCCGCATTCCGTGACGAACAGCACCTCTGGTTCCGCTTCACCGAAGCCGGATTCGACAACTTCATGCAGAGCGGTCGCTTCGCCACCGCCAAGACTGCGCCGGCGCCGAAGAAGAAGTAATTCCGCATCGACCCGGCCGGCAACGGCCGGCACTCAGGACAAACCCCGCTACGGCGGGGTTTGTCTTTTGCAATCGTAGCCACGCTTTTCCTGCGGGATGCGGCAAGCCGCATCAGCCGAGCGATAATTGTCGCTGTAGCCGGCAGCGGCAGTTTGATACAAGGGAAATGATCGTGCCCCACCATCCATTGATTGCGTCACTGCGCGGCGGCGACACCGGCAAGGTGATGAGCGCCCGCCATGCGGTGCAACTGATTCGGGACGGCGACACCATCGCCACCGCCGGCTTCGTCGGCATCGGTTTTGCGGAGAACATCGCTGTCGCGCTCGAGCTGCGTTTTCTCGAAAGCGAAGAAGGCGATGCCCACGGCCTCGGCCATCCGCGTGACTTGACCCTCGTCTACGCCGCGGGCCAGGGCGACGGCAAGGACCGCGGCCTCAACCACCTTGGCCACGACGGCCTGGTCAGACGCGTGGTCGGCGGCCATTGGGGCTTGGTGCCCAAGCTACAGCAACTCGTGGTGGCCAACCGCATCGATGCCTGGAACCTGCCGCAGGGCGTAATCTGCCACCTGTTCCGCGACATCGCCGCGGGCAAGCCCGGTACGCTGACCCGCATCGGCCTCGGTACCTTCGTCGACCCGCGCCGCGGCGGCGGCAAGTTGAACGAAAAGACCGTTGCCAGCGGCGTTGAGTTGGTGCGTGTGATGCCGATCGACGGCGAGGACTTCCTGTTCTACAAGGCCTTCCCGATCAACGTCGGGATCATACGTGGCACCACCGCCGATTCCGACGGTAATGTCACCATGGAACGCGAAGCCCTGACTTTGGAAGCGCAGGCTATCGCCATGGCCGCGCACAACTCGGGCGGCATAGTCATCGTCCAGGTCGAGCGCATCGCCGAGCGCAACACGCTGAACCCGCGCCAGGTGAAAATTCCCAGCGTGCTGGTGGATTGCGTGGTGGTGGCGGAAAAGCCCGAGTACCACATGCAGACCTTCATCGAGCCTTACAGCGCCGCCTTCTCCGGAGAGATCCGCGTGCCGATGTCGGCGGTACCGCCGATGGCGATGGACGAGCGCAAGATCATCGCCCGCCGCGCGGCGATGGAACTGGGCGCCAACGACGTGGTGAATCTCGGCATCGGCATGCCGGAAGGGATCGCGGCGGTCGCGGCCGAGGAGAAGGTGATCGACCTGATCACCCTGACCGCCGAACCCGGCGTGATCGGCGGCGTGCCGGCGGGCGGGCTCAACTTCGGCGCGGCGATCAATACCCAGGCCATCGTCGACCAGCCGAGCCAGTTCGATTTCTACGATGGCGGTGGGCTGGATATCGCCTTTCTCGGCTTGGCCCAGGCCGACCGCGAAGGCAACCTCAACGTCTCCAAGTTCGGCCCCAAGCTGGCCGGCGCCGGCGGCTTCATCAACATCAGCCAGAGCGCGAAGAAAGTCGTGTTTGTCGGCACCTTCACCGCCGGCTGCCTCGAAATTGCGCTCGAGGCCGGCGGTATCAAGATCCTCGTCGACGGCAAGGCGATCAAGTTCGTCGATGAAGTCGAGCACCGCACCTTCAGCGGACCGGTCGCAGCGAGGTCGGGCAAGACCGTGCTCTACATCACCGAGCGTTGCGTCTTCCGCCTTTGCGCCGAAGGCCTCGAACTGATCGAGATCGCCCCCGGGGTGGACCTTCAGCGCGACATTCTCGACCGCATGGAATTTGCCCCGATCCAGCACCACCCGCCGGTGCTGATGGATGCACGGATTTTCGCGCCGGAATCTATGGGCCTGCGTCCGCAATTGCTGGAAAAACCACTCGCGGAGCGCCTCACCTACGACGCGGAGCAGAACGTTTTCTTCGTCAATTTCGAGGGACTTTCGGTGCGCAGCACCGAGGACATCGCGCGCATCCTCGCTGCGGTGGAATCACGGCTGGGACCAATCGGCCACAAGGTCGCCGCCATCGTCAACTACGACCGCTTCAGCATCGCGCCGGAACTCATCGACGACTACACGGCCATGGTCAAGGGCGTCATGGACCGTCACTACAGCGACGTGACCCGGTATACCTCAAGCACCTTCCTGCGCGCAAGACTGGGCGAGTCTTTCGGCAAGCGGGTCGCCGACCCGCACATCTTCGAAACACGAACCGAAGCACAGCAACGCCTGCAACCCGGTGGCGCCTGACGGCCACCTAGCCGCGGCTCTGGATGTCCTCGATGAAACCCTGCATGCCGGTCTGGATGTTGCCGGCGTTGCCTTCATCGGTATCGATATGCATGGCCAGGCGATAGGCGGGATTGACGCGCACCACGACGTCGCCGTAAGTCACCTCTCGCTCTCCCTCGATGCGTACGCGCACCACGTAGCGGTCGCGTAGCCGGAAGCGCATCGCGTCCTCAGGCGACATGTGGATGTGGCGTTGGGCGCAGATCACGCCACGCTGCAGCACTGCGCTGCCAGCCGGGCCTTCGAGCGTAATGCCGGGAGTATTGGCGAGATCACCCGACTGGCGAATCGGTGGCTGCACGCCGAGCTTGAACTGCTCGGTCATGGCGATCTCGACCTGGGTCTCGTTCCGGGTCGGACCCAGCACGCGCACATTGGCGATACGGCCCTTGGGCCCGACCAGATCCACCTTTTCGGCGCAGGCGAACTGGCCCGGCTGGGACAGCTCGTGCTCCGACGTCAGTTGGTGGCCTGGACCGAACAGCTCGTCCACATCGGCCTGGGACAGGTGGACATGGTGGGCCGAGACCTCGATGGGAATCGGCGACGCGGCCTGGTCGCGAATCGCCAGCGTGATCTGCTTGCGCTCGATGGCACGCAGGGTTTCCCAAGCCAGCAGGCGCTCATCGTTGTTGGCAACGACCATGATGATGACCGGTGAATCGTCGGTCGATATGACGGCGCAGTCGCGCACCGTGCCGAGATTGCGATTCTTTTCCTCGTCCAGCTTGATGCCCATGTAGGCTAAGCCCTGGCAGGCCAGGCTGCGCACGGCGGGACTGGTCTCGCCAATGTCGCCGGTGAAGGCGAGCACGCTGACGCCACCCATCGCAGCGACATAGGCGCCGATGTTCTTCCGGATCTGATAGCAGAAGGCCTTATGCGCCAGCAACGCCCTGTGGTGCCCGTCGGCCGCGGCGGATTCGATCTCGTGGATGTCGCCGGAAATTCCGGAGATGCCCTTGAGACCGCTTTCGGAATTGATCAGGGTGTTGAGTTCGTCCGGCCCCAGCTTGTAATGCTGCATGAGATGGATCATGACCGCCGGGTCGAGGCTACCGGCGCGGCTGGGCATGATCAATCCGTCGGAAGGTGTCATGCCCATCGTGGTGTCGACTGAGCGGCCGTGATCGATGGCGCAGATCGAGGCACCGACGCCGAGATGGCAGGAAATGATCTCCAATTCGCCGAGCGGCCGCTTGACCACCTCGGCCGCCTTGAGCGAAACAAAGCGATGTGAAGTGCCGTGGAAGCCGTAGCGGCGAATGCCTTCCTTCTTGTACCAGTCGTAAGGCAGCCCATAAAGGTAGGCGTAGGTCGGCAGCGTCTGGTGGAATGCAGTGTCGAACACGGCGACGTGGGGCACGTCGGGGAAATACTTCATCGCCTCGCGCATGCCTTCGAGGTTGTGCGGATTGTGCAGCGGCGCAAACACCGAGAGCGCCTCGATGTCAGCCAGGACTTGCTGCGTGATCACCGTCGCACTGGAGAACTTGCTGCCGCCATGCACCACGCGATGCCCCACGGCGATGACGTCGAAGGGAGTAAACAGGAAGCCGTTGTCGAGTTCGAGCATGGACTCGAACAGCACATTGAAGAATTCGCCGAAAGGGAAGGACGCCCGCTCGCGCGTGACCACCTTGCCGCCAGCAGTCATCGTGACATGGACCACGCCGCAGTCGGCGCAGTCGATGATGCCATGGACATCGAGTGCTTCGTTGTGCGTATCGTAGATGCCGAAGCGGACCTGGCTCAGGCCCGCGTTGATCGAAAGGATCTTGCCGTGCACGTCGGTCTTCAGGCTCAGCGCATAGGGATCATCGGACTGCGCGACGGCGCGCGCGTGCATCTGGCTGCTGGTGACATCCACCGCTTGCGCACGGGCGCGATCCGCCAGCAGTTTGGAGAGATAGAGAATGGCCTTCGGATTGACCAGGATGTGGCTGCTGACCAGGTCCTGCGGAATCATCAGCACCAGGCAGCGGTTGCCGGCGATGACATCGGCAACGGTGCGGTCACCGGTCAGTACCGACATCTCGCCGAAAACGTCGCCTTCGGCGAGCGGGCTCATTACCAGGCGGCCGCCCGTACTGTCGGCGATGGAGATCTCGCCGTGCCCGTCCACCAGCACGCCGATGAAGCGTCCTTCGTCACCGCACTGGATGATCGATTCATTGCCTTCGAAGGTACGCAACTCCGATCCCCCGACGATCGTCTCGACGCTGTCCTGACCGAAGCTTTCGAACAGAGGGACTTCGTTCAGCAGGAATGGGATCAGTTCTTCATGGGTCATGGTGGCCTCCTGAGAGGTATCAGCTAGGCACCCATTATATTGGTGCAATGCACAAATTTAATGGTTTTGGGTGCCGTACATTAATATTTCCGCAGTGTCATCGGCCGTTCGCACGGTTTCACGGCGCCCGTCCGGCAACCGTCAGCCAGCCGCCGCCAGCCGCCAGAGCGAGGTGATTTCCGCGGCACGGGCGGCGTGCACGGGATCGGCAGCATCGGCAGCCCTGGGATGGACCGGTTTCGCGTTAAGGCACCCGACGACCTTGAGGCCAGCCTGATCGAAGGCCGCCAGCAAATCGGCGCGCAAACGCAGGCGGAGATGCTCGGCAAGGTCGGAGAGCACCAGCCAGCCCTCACCGCCCGGGGCCAGATGCGCCACCAGGCCGGCGATGAAGCCCCGCAGCATGCGACTATCGGGGTCATAGACGGCCCTTTCCAGCGGCGTACCAGCGCGAGCCGGTACCCAGGGCGGGTTGCACACCACCAGCGAAGCCCGACCCGGTGGAAACAGGTCAGCCGCGAGCACCTCGACTCGCGCCGTCAGCCCGAGTTGTGCCAGGTTCTCGCGTGCGCAGGCCAGCGCACGCGGGTCCTGGTCGGTCGCCACCACGCGAGCGATGCCGCGTTGCGCCAGCACCCCCGCCAGCACGCCCGTGCCGGTGCCGATGTCGAAGGCCAAGTCACAGCCGACGGGCAAGGGCGCGGTGGCCACCAGATCGACATACTCGCCACGGACGGGCGCAAAAACACCGTAATGCGGATGGATGCGGCGGCCGTCCAGCGCCCGAATCGCAATGCCCTTCTTGCGCCATTCGTGTGCCCCGATCAGGCCGAGCAATTCCCGCAGCGAGGCGACAAAGGGGCCACCGGGAGGTCCGTAGGCTTCGCGGCAGGCCTGCTCCACGTCGGGCGCGCGACGCAGCGGCACCCGGTAATCATCGCCGAAGGGCAACAGCAACAAGCCCAGCGTCCGGGTACGCTGCGATTGCGCCTGCCGATAAAGGTTAAAGACCTCCGCCGGCAGGGCCGTTGCGGACGCCGCCTTGCGCGGTTTGCGGTCGATGCGCCGCGCCAGCGCCTGCAGCAACTGCCGGGCATTCTGGAAATCACCCCGCCACAACAACGCCGTACCCTCGCTGGTCAGGCGAAACGCCGCATCGGCCGTGATTCGGTCGCCGGCAACGACCACGCGCAGGGGCGGTGGCGTACCGTTTTCGGAGTGCCAGCGCGCCGAGCGGGCCGCGCCGTCCTCGGTCCATAAAATGGCCGGGGCAAGACTCACGGAAAAAGCGGCCGCAAACCGGACCGACTTTGAATCAACATTTTGGACGCCTCATTGCGCAAGGGGATGGCAACGCATGGTACGTCGCCACCGCCGGCCTGTAAATTCTTCCCGGCAGGCCTGCGTGCCGACCCGCTGCGCACGGTGGCCTTTCGGGTAAAGTCGTTGTCCCCGCCACCCCGTCAGCCCGCCATGCCGCCACGCCAGCTGTTCGCGATTGTCTTCATCGAGGGCTATTGCTCCCTCGGCGCCGAAATAATCGCCCTGCGGCGGTTGATCCCCCATGTCGGCAGTTCCATCGTGGTCACGGCGCCGACCATCGGCCTGTTCCTGCTCGCGCTGGCGTTCGGCTACCACTCGGGCAGCCGCGTCGCGGCGGACTACCGCGCCGTCGTGTCGCGCAACTTCCTGATTTCCGCCGTACTGCTGGGTTGCGGACTGGCCGGTATCAGCGTCAACGCCATCTTCAGCGGCACCTCGGCGGTGATGGCCTACATCATCTTCGTCGGCGCCATCCTCTGTCCGCTGGCCTGGCTGCTGGGGCAAACGGTACCGATCCTGACCAACCTGATGCTTGCGCAACGCAGCGGCGAGGCGGCGGGACGCGCCCTCTACTGGTCCACCCTCGGCTCCTTCCTCGGCTCGGTCTCGCTCTCGCTCGGTGTGATGCAAGCATTCGGCGTCTGGGCCGCCGTGCTGCTCGGCGCGCTGATGCTGGTCGCCGGCTCCGCGCTGGTCCGGCCTCCTCGGCCGCTGGCTGCCATGCTGCTGGCGAGCGTGGCCGCGTTGAGCGTGGCCACCAACCTGGCCGACCAGCAGCGTGCCGACACGGCCTATGCCGACTACGAAGTCGAAACCGTGGTGCGGGGCGGCATGATCTCCCCGCGCGCATTTCGCGTGAACAACCAGGTGGCGTCGCTGGTAGACAACAGCGAGCCGCCGCTCTATGCCCGCTACGTGCAGCACCTGCGGCGCATCCTGCTGGAAGATTTGACTTTCCGCGACCGCGACATCCTGGTGCTGGGCGCCGGCGGCTTCACGCTGTCGCACCACGAGCCGGCCAATCGCTATACCTACGTCGATATCGACCCCGCGATTCGCATGATTGCCGAACGCGAATTCCTGCGCGAACCCGCGCGTGGCGAATTCATCGCCACCGACGCGCGCCGCTACCTGGTCGATACCGAGCGCCACTACGACGCCGTGGTGGTCGACGTCTACAGCTCGCGCACCTCCATCCCCGGCCACCTGGTGACACGCGAATTCTGGCGTGACACGCGTCATGCGCTGAAACCCGGCGGTGTGATGCTGGCAAACCTGATCCTCGACAGCAGGCTGGAAAGCAGCTATGCGCGTAACCTGCTCGCCACGATCGAAAGTGCCTATGGCCGCTGCGCCGTCGAGGTGCTGTTCAAGGCCGCGGCACGCAGCAACGTCATCGTCACCTGCTTTGCCGGAGAGACTGCGGCAGCCGCAAGAATCTACGTTGACGAGCGGAACATGGCCGACCTCGACAGCGCGCGCTCGCCCTGACCCGCCTTCTGTATCCTGACGAGCGCCTACAGCCCTAGATCGCTCAAGCCCGGATGATCGTCCGGCCGGCGACCTAGCGGCCAGAAAAACTTGCGTTCCGCTTCCTTGATGGGAAGGTCGTTGATGCTGGCGAAGCGCCGCGTCATGAAACCCTGCTCATTGAACTCCCAGTTCTCGTTGCCGTAGGAGCGAGACCAGTTGCCGGAGTCATCGTGGCACTCATAGGCAAAGCGTACGGCGATGCGATTGCCGGCACACGCCCAAAGTTCCTTTATCAGTCGATAGTCCAGTTCCTTCGCCCATTTGCGCGCAAGGAATTGGCGAACCTGCTCGCGCCCGACGGGAAATTCAGCACGGTTGCGCCAGCGTGTGTCCCCGGTGTAAACCAGTACGACCCGGTCCGGGTCTCGCGTATTCCATGCATCCTCGGCCATACGCACTTTCTGGATAGCGGTTTCCGGTGTAAAGGGTGGAACGGGGGGCTTGGTTTCCATGGAGGCTCCTCGAAAGTAATGGGGCGATCGATGTGCTGGCGACTGCGAGCCTACACAAGGTAGACAGATCTGTCTACAATGCAGCCATGCCTACCATCGATCCGGCAACAAAGCTCGCCAGCGCGCGCGAACGCATCCTTCTGACGGCACATGCCCTGTTCTACCGGGTAGGTATCCGTGCCACGGGGATCGACCGCGTGATCGCGGAGGCGGGCGTTACCAAAGCCACTTTCTATCGGCATTTTCCGAGCAAGAATGATCTCATCCGCGCGTTCCTCGAGTATCGCCATGCGCGATGGATGACCTGGTTTGTGGATGCGCTGCACCGACACGGGGGCAGTGCCCGGGCGATTTCACCGGCACTGGCCGAATGGTTCGGCGACGATGGCTTTCGTGGCTGCGCCTTCATCAACAGCCTCGCCGAGCTGGAGGGGGCGTTGCCGGAAGTGGTCGAGATCACGCGTCGCCACAAGGAGGACATGACTGCGGCTATTGCGCGCCAGTTGCCGCCGTCGCGGCGGCGAAGACAGGATGCCCAGGCCGTAGCCCTGGCGGTGGACGGAGCGATCATCCGGGCCCAGTTCGATCGAACCCCCGTCGTCGCGTTGGCCGCCCTGGAACGAATCTTGAAGTCGCTGCTGGCCGCCGGAAGGTCTCGATGATCGGCGATCGGCGCGGAACGGTTCAGAATGCTAATCGCAAACTATAGCTTCAAGCGGGCAGTGCCGCCCGGGCGTTTGGCGAATCACCCTATGCCGTCCCGCCAGTGCCGACTTTGCCTGCCCGTCATGCTGTTCAGTTGCCCGCTATCGTCATCCTTTCGACCAGCACCGAGCCCACGTGCTTCGCCCCCCGCAGCTCGATGTCATTGCCGATGGCCACAATGCCGCGCAACATCTCCCGCAGATTGCCGGCGATGGTTATTTCTTCCACCGGATAGGCAATCTCACCCTTCTCCACCCAATAGCCCGCCGCGCCGCGCGAGTAATCGCCGGTGACATAGTTGACGCCCTGGCCTAGCAGTTCCGT
>JAIOPW010000286.1 GCA_021413665.1 Rhodocyclales bacterium
GGTGCGTTCCAGTTCGGACTCAAGTTGCGCAATGCGCTCCTTCATTCCGGCGATTTCGGTCTCGCTCGCTCCTTGGTGAAAACCGGCAAGACTCTGTCCCGCGCTATAGATCCAGCCGGCCAAAGCCAGCGATACGCCCGACAGGACGACCACCGACAGTGCCCGCCAATGCCACGGCAGGTGCGTCCGCACCGCAACGCGAGGCGCCGAAATGCCGAAGCGGCCGCGTAGCCGCCGCAGCGTCAAGGCAAGACGGGAACTTGCGAAAGACCCGAACATTCGTCCAGACCAAACATCAGGTTCATGTTCTGCACCGCCTGGCCGGCGGCCCCCTTGACCAGATTGTCGATCACCGAAAGCACGACCAGCGTATCCCCGCCCTGCGGCCTGTGCACTGCGATCCGGCAAGTATTGGCGGCACGTACCGACCGGGTCTCGGGGTGCGATTTCGGCGGCAGCACGTCGACGAAAGGCTCGTTCGCGTAGCGCGCCTCGAACAAGGCCTGGAAATCCTCGTCGCGCGTGATGCGGGCGTAGAGCGTGGCGTGGATGCCGCGAATCATCGGCGTCAGGTGCGGTACGAAGGTCAGCCCGACCTGCTCAACGGCCTTGCCTGCGGCGCGAGCAATTCCCTGCCGAATCTCCGGCAGGTGCCGATGGCCTGGTACGCCATAGGCCTTGAAATTGTCCGACGCCTCGGCAAACAGAATGCCGATTTCGGCTTTGCGTCCGGCGCCGGAGACACCCGACTTGGCATCCGCTATCAGGTGCCCAAGATCGACGCAACCAGCCTCAATCAGCGGCAGGAAGCCAAGTTGCGTCGCCGTCGGGTAACAGCCCGGATTCGCCACCAGCCGGGCGCCGCGTATCTGCGTACGGCTGACTTCGGGCAAGCCATACACCGCCTCGGCAATCAGCGTCGGACTGGCGTGTGTCATGCCGTACCACTTTTCCCACAGCGCGACGTCCTTGATGCGGAAATCGGCTGCCAGGTCGATGACTTTCACTCCCGAATCGAGCAGCCCGGCAGCCTGCTGCATCGCGATACCGTTGGGCGTGGCAAAGAACACAACGTCGCAGTCACTTAGCGGCGCATCCTTCGGATCGCTGAACTTCAGGTGAACGAAGCCGCGAAGGCTCGGAAACATGTCGGCGACCGCCGTTCCCGCCTCGCCACGCGAAGTGATAGCCGTCAGTTCAACCCCGGGATGACGTGCCAACAAGCGCAACAGCTCCACCCCGGTGTAACCGGTGCCGCCAACAATGCCAACCTTGATCATGCAAAACTCCTTGCTTCGATTGGTTGATGGTAACCCGTAAGGGCCGCACAGACAAAAAAGCCGCCCGAAGGCGGCTCTTT
Source organism: Rhodocyclales bacterium (assembly GCA_021413665.1). Taxonomy (GTDB): domain Bacteria; phylum Pseudomonadota; class Gammaproteobacteria; order Burkholderiales; family Rhodocyclaceae; genus Sulfuritalea. The sequence continues at coordinate 1,361 of JAIOPW010000286.1, forward strand.
TGGCAACAGCGATGTACCGCTGGAGCTTAGCGCTTCGAGAACTGCTTGCGCCGGCGCGCCTTGCGGAAGCCGACCTTCTTGCGCTCGACCTCGCGCGCGTCGCGGGTAACGAAACCAGCGCTCGACAGGGCGGGCTTCAGGGTCGCATCGTATTCAATCAGGGCGCGGGTAATGCCGTGACGCACGGCACCGGCTTGGCCGGACTCGCCACCGCCTTCGACGTTCACGAGGATATCGAAGGTGCTGGTGTGCTGGGTCAGCTCAAGCGGCTGACGCACGACCATGCGGCCCGTTTCGCGAGAGAAGAACTCGTCGACCGGCTTGTCATTGACCACGAACTTGCCGCTGCCGGTGCGCAGAAACACGCGGGCAATGGCCGTCTTGCGGCGACCGGTACCATAGTATTGGGTGACTGCCATGAAAACTCCTTAGATTTCCAGCGACTTCGGCTGCTGGGCGGCGTGCGGATGGGCAGCGCCGGCGTAGCACTTCATCTTCTTCAGCATCGCATAGCCCAGCGGCCCCTTGGGCAGCATGCCCTTGACGGCCTTTTCCAGGATGCGGCCCGGAAAACGCTGCTGCAGCTTGGTGAAGTTGGTTTCGTTGATGCCGCCCGGATAGCCGGTGTGGCGATAGTATTTCTTGTCCTCGGCCTTGTTGCCGGTGACGCGCAGCTTTTCGACGTTCACCACGACGATGAAATCG
>JAIOPW010000287.1 GCA_021413665.1 Rhodocyclales bacterium
ATGGTCGTTGGCAGCCATGACATTGTGCGGATGCTTGGGGTCGTTGCCACGCCCGGCGGAGATCATTCACGACGCCATCAAACGCGGCTAAAATGCGTGACCGATATATTCCGATCGGCTTTGGTTCATGGTCTCAAAGCGAACACGGTTTGTGCATCCGGGAATTACGCGACAAACTGCGGAATCTACGTAGGCTCAAGGGGCAGCGTCCAGTGCAGCAAAACTTCCGTCCTGGCAGAAACAACAGGGAACCGGTGTCTTGACGCGCGCCAGGCAAACCGACCTGCCGCAGCCGAAGGTCTATCTGCTCGACGATGACCCGGTGATCACGTTTCTGCTGACCGACCTGGTTGAATCGGTGCATCTGCCCTACGCGGTTTTCCCGGATGCCACCAGCTTCCTCACGCAGGACCTGACCAGGCTGGCCGGCTGCATCGTCACCGATGTGCGCATGCCGGGGATGAGCGGGCTGGAGTTGCAGGATGAACTGCGTTTTCAGGATATCGACCTGCCGATCATTTTCATTTCGAGCTATCCGGAAGTGCCCACGGTGGTCCGCGCCATGCGCGGCGGCGCGCTGGACTTCTTCCAGAAGCCCTTCTCCACGCAACAGGTCCTCGATCGCATCCAGGACGGCCTGCGCATCGACCAGCGGCGCACCGAGATACAAGCCAGGAGCCGCGAGATCGGCGAGCGCATGTCGCTCCTGACGCCACGTGAACGCGAGGTGCTGGAGGGCATCTTCGAAGGCAAATGATCATGCAGAAGCTGCAGGCCGGTTCGATCGCCGAACTGGTACGCCTGGCCATGGAGTTCATGCCGGCCAAGACCTGACGCGCGCCAAAGCAGTTCCGTTCAGGGCCAGCGTCAGGGCGAACGGCTTTTCAGAAGCCCGCGCAACTCGGCGGCGGCATTCTCGAAATCGAAGGATTCGATGCTCGCCAGCAGCGGTGCTGCGGCGGCGCCAAGCGAGTGCCGCAGCAGGCCGGTCTCTTTCCTGGCAAGGTCGCCTGCGGCCATGTCCCCCTGCCGCAGCAAATCCTCAAGGCGCACCAGCACCTCCTCCAGTCGCGCCGAATCAACTTCATCGGCCGCGGGTTCAAGGCCTCCGGCCGTGGCCAGGCGAATGCCGTCGATCAGCGTTGCAAGCTCCCTGCCCAGGTTCGCGCAAAGCAAGGGAATCATGTCGTCGCCCGCCTGGCCGCGCAATGCCGACACGAGGGTGCGCGCGGCTTCCGTCACACCGACGGCGCCCAGCATGCCGGCCGAGCCTTTCAGCGAATGTGCGATGGGCCCGATGGCCTCCAGGTCTCCGGCCGCCACCAGCGCCAGAATCCGTTCGGCATGGGTCTGGTTGCCGTCGGCAAACATGACGAGTAGCCGCGTGTATTTCGTCACGTTGTCACGAATCATCGCCAGGCCACGCTGGAGATCAAGGCCGGGAATGGCGGCCAGCCGTCGCAGCAGATCCGCATCGCTCGCAGGCCGTTCTTCTGCCGTGACAACGACCGGCGACGACTGAACCGGCGCCTCGGGCAGCCACTTCAGCAGGGCCGCATAGAACTGTGGCGGATCGACGGGCTTGGCGACGAAGTCGTTCATGCCGGCTTCCTGGCAGGCTCTGCGGTCTTCGTCGAAGGCATTGGCCGTCATCGCCAGAATGGGTATCGCGGCGGCGCCGGCATGGAGGCGAATCGCGCGGGTGGCGTCGAGCCCATTCATCAGCGGCATCTGGACATCCATCAGGATCAGGTCGTAGGCCTTCGCGGCGGCCATCGCCACCGCCTCGCGGCCGTTTTCCGCCGCGTCGGCGTCGAGCCCGACGGCGTGGATCAGTTCCAGCGCGACTTCACGGTTGACGGCATTGTCTTCGGCCAGCAGCAGGCACGCACCATGACGGCGGTGTCGCACCTGCTCCTCGGCGCTGTTGCCGGCGTCGCTCGCGGCAGCGACGGCGGCAGGCACGACGCCATGGCCGCGCCGCAGGCGGGCGGTGAACCAGAAGATGCTGCCGTGTCCGACCGCGCTGTCCGCGCCCGCCTCACCGCCCATCAGATTGGCGAGGCGGCGGCTGATGGCCAGCCCGAGTCCCGTGCCACCGTACTTGCGCGTGGTCGAGTCGTCGGCCTGGACGAAGGACTGGAACAGGCCGGCAAGCTGTCCGGCCGGAATGCCGATGCCGGAATCCTCGACCTCGAAGCGGACCTGCAATTCGTCGCCCGTGTCCTCGATGAGTCGCGCCCGCAGAACAATGCCGCCGCGCTCGGTGAACTTGATGGCATTGCCGGCGAAGTTGAACAAGGCCTGGCGCAGCCGGGTCGGGTCGCCGCGCAGCCAGGACGGCACGTCGCCGGCATCGATTTCGATCGCCAGCCCCTTGGCGCGCGCCTGCTCGCCAATCAGCGAGCGCGTATGGTCGAGAATCGCCGCCAGCGAAAAGTCGGTCTGTTCCAGCGTCAGCTTGCCGGCCTCGATCTTGGACAGGTCGAGGATGTCATTGATGATCGACAGCAGATGCGTCGCTGCGGTGTCGATCTTGCCCAGCCGGTCGGCCTGCTCCGGACTCGTTTCGCCCTTGCGCAGCAGATGGGTCAGGCCGATGATGGCGTTCATCGGGGTGCGGATTTCGTGGCTCATGTTGGCCAGGAAGCTGCTCTTGGCCTGATTGGCGACTTCGGCGCGCTCGCGCGCTTCGTCCAGTTGCAGGGTACGGCTTGCGACCAGGTTTTCGAGATTGTGGCGATGCTGGTCCAGTTCCAGGCCCAGGCGCTTCTTCTCGGTGATGTCCTCCTTGACCGCGACATAGTGGGTGACACTGCCGTCGGCCTGGCGAATGGGCGTGATGATGGCGAACTCGACGTATTCGCTGCCGTCCTTGCGCTTGTTGTAGAGCTCGCCCTTCCATGGCTCGCCTTCGATCAGCGTGCTCCACATCGAAACGTAGGTCGCGACCGGGGTTTTCCCGGATTGCAGGATTTTGGGGTTGCAGCCAACCACTTCCTCACGGCTGTAGCCGGTATTGAAGACAAAGGCTTCGTTAACATAGTCGATCTGCCCGTCGACGTCCGTGATGACGATGCTTTCCGGGCTCTGTTCCACCGCCAGCGACAGCTTGCGCAACTGGGTCTCGGCGTCCTTGCGCTCGGTGATGTCGCGTACGTAGGCGCTGAACAGGGCGTTGTCGCCCTCCGAGATCGAGCCGATGGTCAGCTCGATGGGGAAGCGGCTGCCGTCGGCGCGCATGCCGGTCACCTCCACCCGCGAGCCGATGATCTTCGGCTCGCCGGTTTCGATGAAGCGCACCATGCCGGCCTGGTGTCGCTCACGGTACTCGGGCGGGACGATCAGCTCGGCGACGGTGCGCCCCACCGCCTGGTCCGCACGGTAGCCGAAGATCGACTCGGCGCGCGAATTCCAGATCAGCACCCTGCCCCGCCGGTCCATGCCGATCACGGCATCCATGGCCGAGTCGAGCAGCAACTGCGTCCGCAACAGCGTGTCTTTCAGCGTATCCGCGGCAACGCGCAGGTCCAGCTCCATCCGCTTGTGATCGGTAATGTCGTGGAAAATGCTGAAGATGCCGATCACCTTGCCCTCGTCATCATGCAGGGGGCCCCTGGTGACCCGCATGCTCCTGACACCGCGCACTGTGTCAAAACTTTCCTCGCCGGTCCGGGAGTGGTTCGCGGCGACCAGCTCGCCGTCCATGGCCGCGATGGCGGCTGCCCGCGCGGGCGGAAAGACGGCGGTGACATCGCGCCCCAGCATCTCTTGCGCGGGCTTGCCGACCAGGTCGCAGGCGGCGCGATTGAGCAGCAGATAGCGGCCCTCGACGTCCTTGACAATGACCGCGTCTTCCGAAGCATTGGCGAGCACATCCAGCAACTCCAGGGCGCGCAGCTTTTCGGCTTGCGCTTCGGTCATGCGCCGGACATCCTCCAGGCGCCGCCGCTGGCGCAGGATGAAGGCGGCGGAGACCGTCACGAACAGAACCAGCAAACCCGCCAGCGCCGTCCACAGGGCGTCATGCCAGGCTTTGGCATAAAACTCGGCGCGGTCCACTTTGGCGATCAGTAACCAGTCGGTGCCGGGTACGGCGCGCACCACGCCCAGTGCCTTCACCCCGCGATAGTCCGTGCCTTCGACCAGCTGGCCCGGTTCGGCTTCGCCGCGCAGCACCTGGGCGGACAGGAGTCTCGGCGTCGCCACCGGTACGCGAAGCTTTCCCGCCGCGTCGGCCTGATGGCGCAATTCATTCAGGAACAGCACCTGGTCGCCGTCGCGGCGCAACAACAGGGTTTCGGCGCTGGCGCTGGGTACCGGCCAGCCTTGCAGCAGGGGCGAGAGATAACCGGCGGGATCGGTACCGAGCACAATCACCGGCCCCGGCCGACCGACCGACGCCGAAAAGCCTGTGACGAAGCCGAGCAGCAGCCGGCCTCCGGCATCGCGAAAATGGACCGGTGTGCCCGGCTTGCCGTTCGTGGAAAGAGCGGCGGCGCGCAGCATCGGGTCGATGGGCACCTTGCCCGCCGCGGAAGCCCATGCGTCGCCCTGTTCGTCGATCAGCAGAACGTTGTCATAGCCTTTGGCGGCGCGGAAATGTTCGAGGCGCACCAGCAGTTGATCGAAGCTTTCGCGGTCGCCGTGTTCTCGCCAGTTGCGATAGTAGCCGCCGAGCAGACGGCTGGAATTCAGGAAGCGGGCGTCGCCCCGCCGTTCATTGAGCCAATCCGAAATTTGCCGTGTCTTGAGCTCGGCGATGGTCTGCAGGCGCGCCGTTTCCGTTTCCCGATGCTCGCCGATGCCGTGGATGACGGCCGTCGCCGTCACGGCGACAATGACCGTCGCCGCCAACGCCAGCGGCAGGCGCATCGACGGCGCGGGTACCTGGGTCACGGAATCCGCCGCCGCGTCCGGATCGCGAAGCCGGCTTTGCATCAACCGGTAGAGCAGCAGTGCCGTGATGCCGACAAAAAACCAGCCTTTCAGCGTGCCGGCAACGACGATCAGTGCCGGATCGTCCAGCAGGAGGAGGACGATGCGGTCGGACACCAGTACCCACAGCGCGCCGAAGGCGGCGTAGCCCAGCACAACGGTCAGCGTCGCGGTAAGGCTCCGGCTGTTATGGGTTTGCTCCGGCTTCATGGGTTCTTGTCGCGATGCTGCTCGGCAATCGCGGTAAATTCATCGAAAGCCGAGAGGAAGGCGTCGGTGACATCGGGGTCGAACTGGCGGCCACGCTCGGCGGTGATGATTTCCAGCGCTTCCTGGAAAGGCATCGCCTCCTTGTACACCCGCTTTGAAATCAGGGCATCGAAGACGTCCGCCAGTGTCATGAGCCGGGCCGAGATCGGGATCGCGTCTTCCGCCAGGCCATCCGGGTAGCCCTGGCCGTCCCAGCGCTCGTGGTGCCAGCGGGCGACTTCCTTGGCCAGCGCGAGAAACTCGACCGGCGAATCGATGTCCCGTTCGGCGAGGTCGATCGCGTCGCTGCCGAGGCTGGCGTGCGTCTTCATGATCACCCATTCCTCCGGGGTCAGCTTGCCGGGCTTCTGCAACACCGCGTCGGGAATTCCCACCTTGCCGATGTCATGCAGCGGCGCGGAATGCGCCAGCATCTTGATGTAGGGATCGTCGATCGTCGCGGCGAAGCGCGGATGGTCGCGCAGCAGGGTGGCCAGCAGGCGTACATAGCTCTGGGTGCGCAGGATGTGGTTGCCGGTCTCGGGGTCGCGGGTTTCCGCAAGATGGGCCAGGGCGCGGATGCTGACGGTCTGGATCAGCTCGTTCTCGGCCATGCGGCGCGCCACCTCGGACTCCAGCACGGCGTTCTGGTCGCGGAACCAGTTCAGCGCAACCTGTGCCAGCAACTGGCTGCGCACCCGGGCGAGGACGACATCAGGCTTGATCGGCTTGGCGATGTAGTCGGCGGCGCCGTACTCGAAGCCGCGCTCTTCGTCCCGCGCATTGTCCAGGGCGGTAAGAAAGATGACCGGAATGTCACGCGTCGCCGGGTCCTGCTTGAGGCGGGTCAGCACCTCGTAGCCATTCATCTCCGGCATCATCACGTCGAGCAGGATCAATGCCGGCTGCGGCTCCATCGCGGCATAGCGCAGCGCCGCCAAGCCCGAGGTCGCCGCCTTCACCCGGTAGCCGGCATCGCGCAGGATGTCGCCCAGTACGGCCAGGTTCGCCGGCACGTCGTCCACGATCAGCAGCAGCGAGCCCGTTACCGCGTCGGCGGAGAGTTTGATTTGACTCATGGTCGCCGTCCCGTCAGCGCCGACTTTCAGCCGGCTCCGCTTCTCACGCCGGTTCGCTCGCCGATGCGGAAGAATTCCATCAGATCCTGCAACTGCGCTGCATTGCCGCCCATTTCCTCGGCGGTGGCGGCGAGTTGCTCGGAGGCCGAGGCATTCTGCTGTGTGGCCTTGTTCAACTGCCCCATGGCGCCGTTGATCTGGCCCACACCCTGGCTTTGTTCCTGGCTCGCCGCCGCTATTTCCCGCACCAGGTCCGAGGTCTTCCCGATCGAGGGCACCATCTGGTCGAGCAGCTTGCCCGCCTGCTCGGCCATCTTCACGCTGGAGCCGGCGAGTTGGCCGATTTCCTGCGCCGCGATCTGCGAACGCTCGGCCAGCTTGCGCACTTCGGCGGCGACCACCGCAAAACCCTTGCCGTGCTCGCCGGCGCGCGCCGCTTCGATCGCCGCGTTCAGAGCCAGCAGGTTGGTCTGGTAGGCAATGTCGTCGATGATGCCGATCTTGCCGGCGATCTGCTTCATGGCGTCAACCGTGTCCTTCACCGCGCGGCCGCCCTCGGTGGCTTCAACCGAAGACTTGTTCGCCATATCGTCGGTGACCCGGGCGTTTTCGGTGTTCTGTTCAATGGAAGCCGACATCTGCTCGATGGACGCGGTGGTCTCCTCGACCGAGGCGGCCTGCTCGGAAGACGACTGCGACAGCGATTGCGCGGTCGCCGACACCTGCGAGGCCGCACTGTTGAGCGAATTCGACATCTGGCTGACTTCGCCCATGGTTTCGCAGAGTTTGTCGACGGTGCGGGCGATGGCGCCCTGCAGCTCACCGATCTCGTCGCGGCGGGAGACCCGCACCTGGATGGTGAGGTCGCCGCCGGCAATGCTCCGCGCCGCGCCCGCGGCTTCATGCACGTCGCGCAGCATGCGGGTCAGCAGCAGCACGAAGGCGATGGAGAAGGCGACCACGACCAGCGTGAACACGATGGCGATCGCCAGTCCGCGGCGGGCGCTGTCGGCCAGCGCCGCCGAGCCGGCCGCGATACCTGCCGCCAACTGGTCTTCGACGCCTTTCATGGCGTCGATGCGAGCGGTGATGGTGGCAAACCAGCGCGGCGGCGCGATGCCGAAATTGCCTTCAGCGGCCTTGTCCAGCACCTGCTTGCGCATGGCGACGGTTTCCTGGCTCGCGTTCGCTTCCTGCAAGGCATTCAGCGCGGTGTTCTGCACCGTGGTGGCGACCGCGCGGAAGTTGGCGAAATAGTTGTCCTGGCTGGTGACGATGCCGATCAGGCGGCGCAGCAGGGATGCATCGAGCGGCTTGTCGGCGGAGAGTGCCGCGTTCACCGTGGCGCGTTCGCGTCCGGCCTGCTCCTTGGCGCCGAGGAACATCACATAGGCGCTGAAGGCGCGCATCATGCCCGCGTCGGCAAGGGTCGGCCCGACGTCGGCCACGGCGCCGAGATAGTTGTCGATGGCGCCGGTAAAGAAGCCGAAGGAATCCGGGCCCGGCAGGGTCAGGGCAATGATCTGGCTGCGTCGGCCGTCGATGCCGGCGACCACGTCGTTGGCACGGCGCAGCCTTTCGGCAAACGGCGGCGGCAGATCGCCGGCGCGCCGGCCGAAGACGTCACTCAGCGCCTTGCGCCGGGCATCGGTCTCCTGGCGCTGCTTTGCCAGTTCGTCGCGAAACTTCGCGCCCTGGGAGCCGATGAAACCCGCTGAAAGACCGCGCTCCTTCTGCAACTCATGCACCAGCGCGCTGCTCGCCACGGCGACCTCGCTGACTGCCGCGATGCGGCCGCCCTCGCGCAGCTTGACGATTTCACCGCTGACATTGGCGAACAGGTACCACGCCATCCCCAAGGCGAGCGCGGAAAACAGCAGCAGCAGTCGAACGCGTATCGAGCCGAGTTTCATGGTCTTCTCCGCAGGATTGGATGCGTCCTTCAGTCGGCGGCGCCGGTTTCGGCACCGCGATCGGCCACCGTCGCCAGCGACGCAATCTCATCGACGGAGAGGACTCGCTGAATGTCGAGGATGATGACAAACTTGCCACCGATCTTGCCCATGCCCTGGATGAAGTCGGCGCGGATCTTGGCGCCGAAGGCGGGTGCGGGCTCAATGTCGGCGCTCGACACTTCCAGCACTTCGGACACGGCGTCGACCACCACGCCGATGTCGTGGCGCTCCTCGGCGCTGGTCAATTCAATGATCACGATGCAGGTACGGCGCGAGCTTTCCGTCTGGCGGCCGCCGAAGCGGGCGGCGAGGTCGATCACCGGCACCACCGAACCGCGCAGGTTGATGACGCCGCGAATGAAGGCCGGCATCATCGGAATCTCGGTGAGCTGGCCGTACTCGATGATCTCCTTGACATTGAGGATGCCCACCGCATACATCTCGCCGCCAAGCAGGAAGGTGAGGTACTGCGCGATCTCGGCCGTGCTGGCCGCGACCGCCGCGTTTTTGCCGCCACCCTTGGTGGCGACAGCTTGCTGAACGACTTGTCCCATGGTGTTCTCCTTGTCGGGGCCTTGGGCTCAGAAGCGTTCGAAATCGCCTTCGACGGCGGCAACGGCCGCCGGGCGCGCACTACTGCGTGCCTTCGGTGCGGCTGCCGCGGCGGGACGTGCGCGTTTCGCCGTAGCGCCAGCGCCGACTCCCTGCTCCTCGATCTTGAAGAACTCCATCAACTCCTGCAGTTGCGCGGCCTGCCCACCCATTTCTTCGGACGTGGCGGCGAGTTCTTCCGAAGCACTGGCATTCTGCTGTGTGGCCTTGTTCAACTGCCCCATGGCGCCGTTGATCTGGCCCACACCCTGGCTTTGCTCCTGGCTCGCCGCCGCGATTTCCTGCACCAGGTCGGAGGTCTTCTTGATGCTCGGCACCATTTCGTCCAGCAGCTTGCCGGCTTCTTCGGCCATCTTCACGCTCGACCCGGCCAGTTGCCCGATCTCCTGCGCGGCCACCTGGCTGCGTTCGGCCAGCTTCCTGACTTCGGCCGCCACCACCGCGAAGCCCTTGCCGTGCTCGCCGGCGCGCGCCGCTTCGATCGCCGCGTTCAGGGCCAGCAGATTGGTCTGGTAGGCGATGTCATCGATGATCCCGATCTTGCCGGCGATCGACTTCATGGCTTCCACGGTTTCCTTCACCGCCGTGCCGCCTTGCGTGGCTTCCACCGAACTCTTGGTCGCCATGTTGTCCGTCACCTTGGCGTTCTCGGTGTTCTGCGTGATGCTCGCGGTCATCTGTTCGATGCTGGCCGTGGTTTCTTCCACCGACGCCGCCTGTTCGCTGGACGACTGCGACAGGCTTTGCGCCGTGGCCGAGACCTGGCCGGCGGCGTTGTTCAATGCGTCCGCCGCCGTTTTCACTTCGCTGATGATCTGCGCGAGTTTGCCCGCCAGGTTTGCCATCGAGGCCATCAGCATGCCGGTCTCGTCCCTCGAGTCGGAGCTGATCTTCACCGTAAGGTTGCCTTGCGCCAGTTCATCGGCCGCCGTCACGGCGAGGTTGAGCGGCTGGGTGATTGAACGTGTCACCAGGAATGCGCCGATCAGGGCGATCAAAACTGCGGCGGCGGACAAGCCAATATTCATTACCATGCCGGTCTCGGCGGTTTTTGTGGCTTCGGCGCCAACGGCATCGAGCAATTCACCCTGGTACTTGACGAGATCGTTGACCCGCTTCCGGTAGTCGCCGGCAACAGCGCGGAACTCGCCATTGAGGAAGTCCGTCGCGTCCTGCTTCTTTCCCTCTTCGGCCAGTTTGATGATCTGGTTCTGGGCGGCGATATAGCGCTCGCGCGTCGCCAGAATGCCATCCATCATCTCCTTGCCCTTGGGTTGCAGCAACTTCGGCTTGAGCGCCTCCCAGGCCTTGCCGATGTTGGCGCGCCCTTCGATTATGCGGGCCTTGGCTTTCTGCTGCGCATCCGCATTGGGAGCAAGCGCCATGTCGCGCACACTGATGCCGACTTCGTTGACGCCGGCCAGCCCGTCTTGCAGCAACAGGACTTTCGGCCAGAGGTTCTTCGTAATGTTGTCGGTGCTGTTGCTCAAATCGATCAGTCGCAAGGAGCCGGTCGCCGAGATGACGATCAGCAAGACCAGTACGAGGCCAAATGCCAAGGCAAGTTTGATGGCGATTTTCAGGTTCTTGAACATGGTGCGATCTCCGTTGTGACGAACGAAAGGAAAATTTGGAAGGAATGCTGGGGCACACGATTCATGCTCAATGCACCTCAAGCCGGCGCGTGCCGGTACTGCCGTGCGCCAGTTGTTCTTCGGCGCGCACACAGCGGCTGACCAGGGCCTGCACGTCGAGGATCAATGCGACCTCGCCGGAACCGAGGATGGTCGAACCGCCGATGCCGCGCATGTTGCGGAACAGGGTGCCCAGCGGCTTGATCACGGTCTGGAATTCGCCCAGCAACTGGTCGACCACGATGCCCGCCTTGCGGCCGGCGTACTGCACCACCACCACGTTTTCGCGGGCGGGCCGCTCGCCGGAGACCTCGAACAGTTCGCGCAGCCGCACGAAGGGCAATACCTCGCCGCGCAGGTTGATGTAGTCGCGTTCTTCGCTGGTGTTGGCGAGTTCGATGCACTCGACCACCATGTCCAGCGGAATCACGTAGGACGAGCGGGCGACACCGGTGAGGAAACCATCGATGATCGCCAGCGTCAGCGGCAGGCGGATGGTGAAACGCGAACCCGCGCCCGGTTCGGTAGTGACATTCACCGAGCCGCGCAGCGCGGTGATGTTCTTCCTCACCACGTCCATGCCGACTCCGCGCCCGGAGAGATTGGTCACCTTCTCCACGGTGGAGAAACCCGCCTCGAAAATCAGGTTGACGATTTCCGCGTCGGACAGGCTCTGGCCGGGCTGGATGATGCCTTTTTCGAGGGCCTTGGCTTCGATGCGATCCTTGTTGAGGCCGCCGCCGTCATCGACCACTTCGATGACGATGCTGCCCGAATCGTGGAAGGCGTTGAGTTCGACCCGGCCCTTGACCGGCTTGCCGGCGGCGGCGCGAATGGCGGCGGTTTCGATGCCGTGGTCCATGGCGTTCCTGACCAGATGCATCAGCGGATCGCCGATCTTCTCGACCACCGACTTGTCCAGTTCGGTCTCGGCGCCGCTGATGACCAGCTCGATGTCCTTGCCGAGTTCCTTGGAGACATCGCGGGCGACGCGATGGAAGCGGTTGAAGGTTTCGCCGATCTGCACCATGCGCAGTTGCAGGGCCGAATCGCGGATGCTCTCGACCAGCCGCGACAGCACCGAGGTGGCCTCGACCAGCGTGGCCTCGCCGCTTTTCTTTGCCAGCAGGTTGGCCGAGGCGCCGGCAATGACCAGTTCGCCGACCAGATCGATGAGCTGGTCGAGCTTGTCGGCATGGACCCGGATCAAGCTGGATTCGGCGGCCTTCTTTTCGGAGACGGTCTTCTGCTTGGCGGCGGCGGCTTCGACCAGCTCGGGCTGGACGTTGCTTTGCTGGACCAGGATGTCGCCCAGTTGCGGCGCGGGCACCGTGTCGCCAGCGCCGACTCTTGCCCCCGACTGCGCGCGCAGGCCGGCGTCGAGTTCTTCCTGCGTCAGCGCGCCGCTCTTGACCAGTATCTCGCCCAGCCGCATGGTTTCCTCGGGCAGGGATTCGATCAGTTGCAGATAGTCCGCCACCTTGCTGTTGGGCGGCAGGATGTGCAGCTCGCAGTCGTCGCGGCAGAAGTCGAACACCTTTTCGATGGCTTCCTTGCTGGCGTGGCTGCGGAAGTTGATCTCGAAGCCGAGATAACAGGACTCCGGGTCCATTTCGTCGGCGGCGGGCAGGGCGTCGGTCAGCGTCGTGATGTGGGCGATCTCGCCGAGATTGAGCAAGTAGCGCAGGAAGGCCAGCGGCTCCATGCCGTTTCTCAGCACATCCTGTCCGAAGCGTACCGAGATGTGCCAGCAGTCACTGGTGGCGCTGTTGCTGCCGTTGCGTTCAGGGTCGCGCTCGATGTTGCCGTCGGCGTCGGCCGAGACTTCCTTGCCGGCGGCGGCGTGAGCGGTGGCGCCGAGGAAGGGGCGCAGGGATTCGGTGATGGCGTCACCCGCCTGCTTGAGTTCCGCGTCCGGCTCCATGTCACCCGTCTGTACCACGCCGAGCAGGGCGCCGATGTGGTCGCAGCCCAGCAAGAGCGCCGAGATCATTTCGCCGCCGACCTCGATCTCGCCATTCCTGAGGCGGTCGAGGACGTTCTCGAGGACATGGGTGAATTTTTCGACGGAGTGGATTTCGACGACGCCGGCGCCGCCCTTGATGGTGTGCGCGGCACGGAACACGGCATTGATGGTTTCGGGATCGCGGTCGCCCTGCTCGAGCTGCATCAGCCCGGCTTCCATGGCTTCGAGCTGCTCCCTGGCCTCGACCGAAAAAACGCTGAGGATTTCATCCATGATCGGCTCCGTGTCAGGCGCGCTCGTTGGCGGGAATCACGAGCGGATCACCGAAGAAGGCCACCATGTTGAGAAACTCGATGACTTCGCGCACGGCCGGGCTGTGGCCGACGATGCGCAGGACGTGATCGAGATGGTGACTTTCGCGCTTGGCCAGCGCCAGCAGTTGCAGGCCGGCGGTATCGACTTCACCGACATGCGAGAGGTCGAGCTCCAGCACCGCGTTGGCGCGCACGCCGTCAATCAGGCGCTGCCGGATTTCGACCGCCTGATAGATGGTCAGGTCACCGTCGACGGTCAGGCGCGTCGCGCCGTCAGTGGTGGTCTGGTTGGCGAATTCCATTTCGATGCTCCTGGCTAGAACAATTCGATCTTCGGCCCGGCCGCGCTGGCCTTGGCGCTGCTTCCGGTAGCACTGTGGTGCGTGTCACGCTGCGAATCCATGACGTAGTTGCTGTAAATCTGGTCGAGGTGCGCGGACAGCGGCTGCAACTGGAAGTGCGGGTCTTCAAGCCGATGCAGCCGCTCGCCGAGCATCGTCGCGTGCCCGTCGAGCCGATTCAGGGCATCGATCACCTGTTCGATCTGCTGCCGCGTGACGTCCTGGAACTGCACGCTGGCAAGCGCCGACATGAACATGTCGGCGAGCTGCCCGCTGCTCTCGGTGATGGTGGCCACCACCGCGGCTTCGTGTTCGGTCACTTCCTTGTAGCTCCTGCCCAGGTCGTCGAGCTGGGTGGCGAAGCTTTCCAGCGCCTCGCTTTCGGACGTGGCGCTGTCCTTGGACAGCTTCTCGGCAAACTGCGATTCGATCGAGTTGGCGACGGTCTGGATGCCCTTGCTGATCTGGCCGACAGCCTTGTCCGTCTCGCCCGAGAGCTTGCGCACCTCGTCCGCGACCACGGCGAAACCGCGGCCCGCTTCGCCGGCGCGCGCGGCTTCGATCGCGGCGTTGAGCGCCAGCAGATTGGTCTGCCCCGAAATATGCTTGATCAGTTCGACCAGCGTGCTCAGCGAACGCGCTTCCTTGACCACCTGCGTGATGCGCTCACGATCTTCCAGCGCGGTGGCGATACGCTGCCGTATGAAGTTTTCCAGCGTGGCGATCAATGCCCGATTGCGCTCGATGCGCTCTTCGGATTCGACCAGCATCTTGTTCGATTCGCTGGTGGTCGATTGCACATAGGTGTTGAGACGCGAAATGATCTCGTCGATGCCCTGCAGGCGGCTGGCGATGTCGAACGCGGCCTTTTCGGTTTCGGTGACCACGCCGTTCAGTTGGCCGCGCACCACGTCGTTGAAGCCCGGCACGGCGCGCAGCTCGCCGGCAACCTGCTCGGCGGCGGTGACGCAAGCGTCGGCGCGGACAAGGGTATCGGCCTGGACCTTGCCCATGCCGAACAGCCAGTCGCGGTAGAAAGCGATCGAGATCATCCGCTGGGCGACGAACATGATCATCACGATCAGAAATGTTCCCACGGCGTCGCCCCACGGCTGGGCGATGTCAAGCATGGGCAACAGCGTGTGGTGGAACCCGTTGTGAAAAACGGCGACGCTGCCGGCGGCGCCGATGCCGACCGCCAGCGCGACCAGAAGATTTCGCCGCAGGAGCAGCAGAAAGTCCATTACCGGATTACGAGCTTGATGGTGCTCAGCAACTCGTCGGCGGTGGCCGGCTTGACCAGCCAGCCCGACGCGCCCGCCGCCTTGGCTTCCAGCCGCTTGGACTGCTGCGACTCGGTGGTGAGGAACAGGATCGGCATGAACTTGTAGTTCGGCAGTGTGCGCACGGCCTTGATGAATTCGATGCCGTTCATGCCGGGCATGTTGAGATCGGTGATCAGCAGATCGACCTTGACCCCGCCCTTGAACTTGGTCAAGCCGTCGGCCGCGCAGTTGGCTTTTTCGACGGCGTAGCCGGCCTTGGTGAGAATGTTCGAGATGGACAGCAGGATCGTCGCCGAATCGTCCACCAACATGATTGTGCTCATTTGCCTTCCCCTGTAAGCGAGGCTGCGAATCCTGGTGTCTTGCCCGGGGACTCTGCCTCCATGGCAGCGATACTCTCAAAGTCGCAGGAGTTTGTTTATCCGTGGATCACGCGGCAATTTGCGGAATCTACGTAGGCGAGATCCGGATCCGGCAAGCGGCCCTTCGCGCGCGACAATGCCGGCACGGCGGAAGATGGATGCACAAGGGCAAGCCCTCGCGCGATGCCGCGCTGGGGCTTGCCCTAGGACCCGGCTTTCGCCGCCGGCATTGAACCGGCGCCGTGGCGTCCGGTCTCGCTGCGCCGCCGATAGTGACTGCGGCGCAGCAGGCGACAACAAACTCAGGCGGTGGTGTTGACCAAGGTGCCCGTCCGTTGGCCCTGCATGTTGGTGACCGGATGCGGCGGTTCGGTTTTTGGAGCCTGTTGCTGCTGTGCCGGTTGCGCTTTGGCGGCTTCGCCGGCCTTGGCTGCCGTGGCCTGCTGCGACAGTTGCGGCGCCATGCTCGCTGCACTGATTGCGCTTGTTTCCATGATGTCTCCTTCGTTGCGGACCGGGCAGCCATGTCGTGGCTCGTCCCGCGCGTCCATGGGAGACAATGGTCGCAAAGACGAAACATCCTGTTTATCCGTGGATTCCGCAGCAAACTGCGGAACCTACGTAGTCGCTACTCCCTCCCTTTCAAGGGGACGGTCGCATGCGACGTTTGCATTGGGCGGCCGGGGAAGGGAAGGGACCGGGCAAGTTGGCGCCTATGCCCTCGGCGGGGAACGCGCTGTCAGCCCACGGCGGCTTTCAAGCTTGCGGCCCGATCCGTCCGTTCCCATTTCAGGTCGATGTCGCTGCGGCCGAAATGGCCGTAGGCGGCGGTTTGGCGATAGATGGGCCGCGCCAGGTCGAGGGTTTCGATGATGCCGCTCGGCGTCAGGCGAAAGACCTTTTTCACCGCCGCCTCGAGCGCGGCATCCGCCACGCCGGCCGTGCCCTGGCTGTCGATCATCACCGACACCGGCTCGGCGACGCCGATGGCATAGGCGATCTGCACCAGGCAGCGCCGCGCCAGGCCGGCGGCGACAATGTTCTTCGCGATGTAGCGCGCCATGTAAGCCGCGGAGCGGTCGACCTTGCTCGGATCCTTGCCGGAAAACGCGCCGCCGCCATGCGGGCAGGCGCCGCCGTAGGTGTCGACGATGATCTTGCGCCCGGTCAGGCCCGTGTCGCCGTTGGGACCGCCGATCTCGAAGGGGCCGGCCGGATTGACCCAGATGCGGAAATCCGCGGCACGCAGATTCGCCGGCAGCAGGGGATCGATGATCTCGCGCGTGACCTCCCGCGCCACCCAGGCCGGGTCAAGGTTCCGTTCGATCTGGGTCGAGATCACCACGTTGTCGACGCCGGCCACCCGTTGCCCCTCGTAGTGCACCGTGACCTGGCTCTTGGCGTCGGGGCGCAGCCACGGCAGGGCGCCGGACTTGCGCAACTGCGCCTGGCGCATCACCAGCCGGTGCGCAAGCCAGATCGGATAGGGCATCAGGTCCGGGGTTTCGTCGCAGGCATAGCCGAACATCAGACCCTGGTCGCCGGCGCCGAGCTGGCCGTCGGCATGCACGATGCCCTTGTTGATCTGGATCGACTGGTGGTTGAAACGCACCTGGACTTCGCAGCGGTCCGGGTCGATGCCGGTGTCCGCCTCCCGGTAGCCGGCATCGCGCAACACCTGGCGGGCGATCTCCTCAGCGCGGGCGCGGATGTCGTCGTAGATGGCCGGATCGGCGGTCCTGAACTCGCCGGCGATGACAATCAGGTTGTCCGCGACCAGGGTTTCGCAGGCCACCTTGGCGCTCGCCTCGCGCGCGAGGAAGGCGTCGAGGATGGCGTCCGAAATCTGGTCGGCGAGCTTGTCGGGATGGCCTTCCGAAACGGATTCGGAAGTGAATAGGTAGCGGCGCTCCATCAGAACAGGATCACCTGGCGCACGGCTTCGCCGCTGGCGAGGCGATCGAAACCTTCGTTGATCTGGTCCAGCGTGAGGCGATGCGTGATGAGCTTGTCCACCGGCAGCCGGCCGGCCTTGAACAGCGCGATGTAGTGCGGGATGTCGCGCGCCGGCACCGACGAGCCGAGGTAGCTGCCCTTCAGCGTGCGCTCCTCGGCGACCAGGTTGACCGCCGGCACGTTGAAGGTGTGCGAGGGCGGCGGCAGGCTGCAGGTCACCGTGGTGCCGCCGCGTCGCGTCATTTTGTAGGCGGCATCGAGCGCCCGCACCGAACTCGCGGCTTCGATCGCGACATCGACACCGCCCCGGGTCGCGGCCTTGACCTGCGCCACCAGGTCGGGATCGTCGGCACGGAAGGCGCGCGTCGCGCCCAGCGCCAGCGCGGCATCGAGCTTGGCCGGCAGGGTATCGACGGCAATGACTTCGCGCGCACCGGCCGCCAGCGCGCCGAGCACGGCGGAAAGGCCGACGCCGCCGAGGCCGATCACGGCGACGGTCTGGCCGAGGCGAACCTGCGCCGAGTTGATCGCGGCGCCGACGCCGGTCAGCACGGCGCAGCCGAAAATGGCGGCGCGGCGGTATTGGCCGCGGCGCCCGGTTCGCACAGCGCGGGGCGGCCTTCGAGGCAGGGCAGGCAATGGCCGCAGCTCGGGACGAAGACCAGCGCGACACTGTCACCGCGCACCAGGTCGCTCACGCCCGGCCCGCACTCTTCGACCACGCCCGCCGCCTCGTGGCCGAGCGCCATCGGCATCGGCCGCGGCCGGTCGCCATTGACGATGGACA
>JAIOPW010000288.1 GCA_021413665.1 Rhodocyclales bacterium
CGGCGTGCTGGGCTTCTCGGTGCCGCAAAAGCATTCCTTCTACGGCCTGCCCTGGTTGACAGGGATGATCGGTGCACCCCGGGCCGGTGGCCCCACACTGATGCAGGCCTGCGCCACGGGCGTGCGCACCCTGCTCGCCGCAGCGCAGGAAATCGAAGTCGGCATGGCGGCAACCGCACTGGCAATCAACTGCGATCGTACTTCGAACGGCCCGCATATCTATTACCCCAACCCTCGCGGTCCTGGCGGCACGGGCACCTCGGAAGACTGGGTGATGGAGAATTTCAATCTTGATCCACTGGGCGGCCATGCGATGCTGCAAACTGCGGAAAACGTCGCTGCGAAGCATGGCATCGGCACCGCCGAGCAGCACGACCTGGTGCTGCGCCGGGAAGAGCAGTACCGCATGTCCCAGGCGAACGATTCGGCCTTTCTCAAGCGCTTCATGAGCCTGCCGTTCGATGTTCCCGCGCCCAACTTCAAGAAGGCCGCAAGCACCATGACGGGCGACGAAGGCATATCACAGTCGACGCCCGACGGGCTGGCAAAACTGAAACCGGTGATGCCCGGTGGCACGGTGACGTTTGGCGGCCAGACGCATCCGGCGGACGGCAATGCGGCAATCGTGGTCACCACCCGCGAAAAGGCCCGTGAACTTTCCTCCGACAAAAAAATCGCCGTGCGCCTGCACGGCTTTGGTCTCGCCCGCGTACCCCTGGCTTACATGCCGGAAGCCATGCTGCCGGCGGCGCAGCGTGCTCTGGACCAAGCCGGTCGCAGCGTCGCCCAGATGACCGCGATCAAGACCCACAACCCTTTTGCGGTCAACGACCTGTTCTTTGCGAAGCAGACCGGCTGCGAACTGAAGTCGATGAACAACTACGGCTGCTCGCTGGTCTGGGGCCATCCCCAGGCACCGATGGGTACGCGCGCCATCATCGAACTGATCGAGGAACTGGCCCTGCGCGGCGGCGGCTTCGGCTTGTTTACCGGCTGCGCCGCTGGCGATACGGCGATGTCGGTGGTACTCGAAGTGTGCGACGCGAAGTAGTTTCGGGAGTCGCGACGGAATGAACCTGTCCGCCTGGATTGACCGCAATGCCGGGCTGACCCCCGGCAAGACGGCAGTTCGCTTTCAAGGACACGACGTTTCATACGCCGCGCTGGCGGCCATGGTCGAACAACTCGCTGCCGCGCTCGCCGCTTCGACAGTGAGACGCGGCGATTGCGTAGCCTTCCTCGGCTTCAACAGCCCGGAGATGCTCGCCCTGCTGTTCGCCTGCGCCCGTCTCGGTGCACTCTTCATGCCGCTCAACTGGCGCCTTGCCGGTCCCGAACACCAGCAGATGTTGCAGGATTGTCCGCCAAAGATACTGATCGTCGAAGCCGCGTTTGTCGCCCAGACCGACGCCCTGAAAGAAGTCCCCTTGGGGGATGGCATTCGCACGACACTCGATGGAATTGAACTGGTCGCCAGCGGCCCGAGCGCCGATGGATGGACGTCGTGGGACGAGTTTCTCGGCCGGGCAACGGGCATTGCACCGCGCGACGCGGATATCGGCGAAGACACGCCGTTGCTGATCTGCTACACGTCGGGCTCCACCGGCAAGCCCAAGGGCGTGTTGCTGACCCAGCGCGCACTAAGCTGCAATGCGGCCAACAGCGTCGACATGCACGATCTGGGCACGGACGACGTGATCCTCAATACCCTGCCCCTGTTCCACGTCGGCGGACTCAACAATCTCACCACGCCGGCGTTGCAGGCTGGTTGTACCGTGGTGCTGCATCCCAAGTTCGACGCCGACGCCACCTTCGACGCGATCGAGCACGAAGGCATCACGCTGACGGTGCTGGTTCCCGCGCAACTGGACATGATGATGGCGAATCGCCGTTGGCCCGGCGCCGACTTTTCCGGGCTGCGCATGATCACCACCGGCTCGACCATCGTGCCGCGCCACGTGATCCATGCCGTGCACGCCAAAGGTGTGCCACTGGCGCAGGTGTATGGATCGACCGAAACCTGTCCGATCGCCGTGTACCTCAAGGCTGGCGACGCGATGCGCAAGGCAGGCTCGACCGGGCGCGTCGCTGTCCGTTGCCAGCTACGACTGGTCGACATCGACGGCATCGACGTCAAGCCAGGCGTCACCGGCGAGATACTGGTCAAGGGCGACAACGTCATGACCGGCTACTGGAATGCACCACATGCCACGGCTGGGGTGCTGGTCGACGGCTGGTTTCGCACCGGCGACATGGGTCACCTGGACGAGGAAGGCTATCTCTATGTCGACGGCCGCAGCAAGGACATGATCATTTCCGGGGGCGAAAACATCTATCCGGCGGAAATCGAGAATCTTCTGATCGAGTGCCCTGACATTGCCGAAGTATCGGTCATTGGCAGACCCGACGAACGATGGGGAGAGATCGTGGTTGCCGTGGTCGTACCCAAGCCCGGTCGCGGGCTGTCCGGCGCACAGGTGCTGACGCTGCTCGAAGGCCGCATCGCCCGCTTCAAACAGCCCAAGGAGGTCGTCATCGTCGAAGCATTGCCGAAGACCGCCCTGGGCAAGATTCGCAAGGAAGACGTGCGCAAGATGGTCGCGCACGCCGATATTTCAAACTGAAATTTCCCGGCAGTGATGGAGAACAGCGTATGGCGTTAAAAATCGGAATCGACGTTGGCGGCACCTTTACCGACTTCGTGGTCACCCGCGACGACGCGGAGCCGGCGATCTTCAAGACGCTATCGACGCCGTCCGACCCGTCGATCGCCGTCGTCAATGGCCTCACCGACATTGCCGCGAGCATGAATCCATCCATGTCGCTGGAAGCTTTCGCGCCGACCATCGACACCATCGTTCATGGCACCACAGTCACCACCAACGCCACCCTGACCGGCACCGGTGCCAAGTGCGGACTGCTGACCACCGAGGGCGTGCGCGATGCACTTGAAATGCGCCGCGGCATCCGCGAAGAGCAGTACAACAACCGCTACACCAACGTCAAGCCACTGGTGCCGCGCTACCTGCGCGCCGGTATCAGCGGCCGCCTCGACCGCGACGGCAAGGAAACCGCCCCGCTCGACCTGGCGCAGATCAAACAGGCCATTGCACTGTTCAAGCAGGAAGGCGTGCAGGCGGTCTCCATCTGCTTCATGAACTCCTTCGCCAATCCGGCCCACGAACAGGCGGCTGCCGAACTGGTGAAGCAGGAAATGCCCGGCGCCTACCTGTCGGTATCCACCGACCTGCTGCCTTCGATCCGCTTCTACGAGCGCGTCAGCACCACGGCGCTGAATTCCTATGTCGGCCCCAAGCTCAACCACTACCTCGACCAGTTGGTCGGCCGCCTCAAGGGCATCGGCTTCAAAAACCTGCTGCTGATCATGCAATCCAACGGCGGCGTCATCACGCCGCAACTGGCGCGCGAAAAAGCTGCCCTGACCCTGCTCTCCGGTCCCGCCGGCGGTCCCGGCGCCGGCCTGTTCTATGTCCGCCTGCACGGCCAGAACAAGTGCATCACCACCGACATGGGCGGCACCAGCTTTGAAGCCTCGGTCGCGGTCGATGCGCCGATGATCAAGAACGACGGCGAAATCGCCCGCCACAAGATCGCCCTGCCCATGCTCGACATCCACACCATCGGCGCCGGCGGCGGCTCGATCGGCTGGCTCGATGAAGGCGGCATGCTGCGCATGGGGCCGCAAAGCGCCGGCGCCGATCCCGGCCCGGCCTGCTACAGCAAGGGCGGCCGGCTGCCCGCCACGACCGACGCGAACGTGGTGCTGGGCTACCTCGACCCCGGCTTCTTCGCCGGCGGCCGGATGAAGCTCGACGCCGCCGCCGCGCGCGCCGCGATCGAGGAACACATCGCCAAGCCGATGGGCCTGTCGGTCGAGGAAGCCGCCGCCGGCATGTACCGCGTCGCCTGCAACAACATGGCCCAGGGCGTGCGTGAAGTGACCATCAAGCGCGGCTTCGACCCGCGCGAATTCCCTTTCATTCCGGCCGGCGGCGCCGGCCCGATCCACTCCTGCCTGATCTGCAGCGAACTCGAAATCCCGCTGCAGATCGTGCCGCGCGAGTCCTCGGTGCTGTGCGCCTTCGGCATGCTCATGAGCGAACTCAAGCACGACTTCGTGCGCACCTTCGTCTCGCGCCTCGATGCCATCGACTGGGCCAAACTGACCGCGATGATCGACGAGATGTCGGCCGAGGGCACGCGGCAACTGGTCGAGGAGCGCATCGCCGAGGAACGCCGCCGCTACGACGTCAAGTTTGACTGCCGCTACATTAAGCAGTACCACGAGGTTTCCTTCAGCGTACCGCGCGAACTGATCGATGCCCGCGACACGGTCGCCATCGCCGCCGCCTTCAATGCCGAGCACAACCGGCTCTACGGCTATTCGCTGGAAGCCGAAAAGACGCCGATGGAAATCATCAACGTCCGCGTCCAGGCCATCGGCATCACCGACAAGCCGACCTACCGCCAGGAAGCCTGGGCCGGCGCCGACTCAACCGGTGCCCTGAAAGGCAAGCGCAGCATGTACAGCCCCGAGTCCAAGAGCTTCAGGGAAACACCGGTCTACGACGGCCACAAGATGCATTTCGGCAACCGCGTCAGCGGCCCGGCCATGATCGAGCAGGAAACCACGGCGATTTTCGTCAGCGATTCCTACGACTGCGCGGTCGATGCGTTGGGATCCTTTGTCATCTGGCAGAAGGGCCGCGAGGATCTCGCCCAATCATGCTTCAAGGACACCAAGGAGGTGCTGGTATGACTACCGCCAAGATTGACCCCATCCTGCTCTCCGTCTATGCGCGGACCTTCAAGTCGATTACCGACGAGATGAGCATTTCCATGGAACAGACCACCCGCTCTCCCATCCTCTGCGAAGCCAAGGACTACGTCACCGGCCTTTACGACGCCGACGGCAACATGCTGGAACAGACCGAGAACCTGCCCATCCTGGCCTTCTCGCTGGCACCGGTGTGCAAGTACATCAAGGAGTTCTTCGGCGACGAGATCTACCCCGGCGACGTGATCTTCCACAACGACGTGTTCAGCCTGGGCAACCAGAATAACGACGTCGCCGCCTTCAAGCCGGTGTTCTTCGAGGACAAGCTGGTGGCGTGGACAGCGGTCAAGGGCCACCAGGCCGACATCGGCGGCAACGTCGCCGGTGGCTACAACCCGAACGCGGTCGAGGTATGGCAGGAAGCCCTGCGCATCCCGCCGGTCAAGGTGGTCGAGCGCGGCAAGCTGCGCAAGGACGTCTGGGGCCTGATCTTCGCCAATGTGCGCCTGGACATCGTGCAGCACGACATGAAGGCCGAGATGGGTGCCTGCACCGTCGGCGAGCGTCGCCTGCTGGAACTGCTGAAGAAGTACGGCGTCGAGAGCTACGAGTCGCACAAGCAGGCGCTGTTCGACGCCACGCGCAGGATGATGGAAGCCGAGATCGCCAAGATCCCAAACGGCAACTACTCGGGCGAAGGCTACGTCTACTTCGACGGCCGCTTCGTCGGCTCGAAATACACCATCCGCGTGGACATCGAAGTCAAGGACAAGCACATCAAGTTCGACTACTCGCGTACCGACCCGCAGACCAACGGTTTCGTGAATGGCACCTTCACTTCCAGCGCCTCGGCCACCATCCTGACCCTGCTGCAGATGGTGAATCCCGACATCCCGCACAACGAAGGCATGGTGCAGCCGATCGAGATCATCATCCCCAGCGGCACCATCCTCAACGCGGCCTACCCGAAGGCCACGACGTTTGGCAACCACCTCTGCCCGCCCAACGCGGACGCCATCCAGCGCGCCCTCGCCCCGGTGATGCCCGACCGCGTCACCGCCGGCTGGAACAACCTGCTGGCCTCGCTGACCACCGGCCTCGATCCGAAGAACAACGAGAAGTATGTAGACATCGGCTTCATGGGCCTCAAGGGCGGCTCGGGCGCAATGCTCGGCACCGACGGCTACGACCACATCGGCATGATCGACGCATCGGGCGGCGTGCTCGACCAGGACTACGAGATGTTCGAGCAGCAGACCCCGCACACCCTGATCCGCCACGAACTGCTGACCGACTCGGCAGGCGCCGGCGAATGGCGCGGCGGCCTCGGCGTCGAAACCATCTTCACCATCGGCTCCGACGACACGCAACTGGTGACCTTCGGCGACGGCGACTTCGAGCCGGCCTTCGGCCTGTTCGGCGGCGGCGAGGGTGGCCTCAACTTCATCCGCCTGCACTATCCCGATGGCCAGACCGTGGTGCCGAAGAACAAGGACCTGATCACCGGCGTGCCGATGGGCACCCGCTACCACCAGGTCGCCAGCGGCGGCGGCGGTTACGGCGATCCGAAGAAGCGCGACCGCAAGCTGCTGGCCGAAGAAATCCGCAACGGTGTGATCACGCTGGAAGCGGCAAAACGCGAATACGGCTACGAGGCAAGCTGAAACAATGAACTTCGAACTGACCGAAGACCAGCAGCAGATTCGCGACACGTTCGCCCGCTTCTGCGACGAGCGCATCGCGCCGCAGGCGGCGGCGCTGGACGAGGCGAAGCAGTATCCGCACGCCCTGTTCCAGGAACTGGCCGCGCTCGGCTTCTTCGGCATGCGCTATCCCGAGGAAGTTGGCGGTAGCGGTACGGCGCTGACCGAGTTCGCCCTTGCCCTGCAGGAAATCGCCCGCGGCTCGATGTCGCTGGCCGGCGCGGTGGCGATGCAATCGCTGATGGGCACCAAGTTCCTGCACCTCTTGGGCAATCAGGACATCATCGAGCGCCTGTTCAAGCCGGCCCTGCGCGGCGAGAAGATCGGCGCCATCTGCATGACCGAACCGAATGCCGGCTCCGACCTCGACTCGATCGCCACCACGGCCAAAAAAGTCGAGGGCGGCTACGTCATCAACGGCCAGAAGACCTGGATCACCTCGGCGCCGGTGGCTGATTTCTTCACTGTTTTCGCCAGGGCCGGCGAGGAGAAGAAGCTCACCATTTTCCTCGTCGAGAAGCAGTTCAAGGGCATCACCGTCGGTCGCGAAATCCACAAGATGGGCGTCTGGGCGCTGCCGACCTCCGAAGTCGCCTTCGACGAATGCTTCGTCCCCGACAGCCAT